>CAJPTB010000344.1 GCA_905373325.1 uncultured Ancrocorticia sp. | reverse complement strand
CCGGCCAGGGTCTGCCTGGCCACCGAGGCGCGAGCCGGCCCGTCGTGCGATAGGCCCGCAAGCCACGTCTTGATGGGGGCGACGTCCTCCGAAGGGATCCGGCCGTCGCCGTCGATCCTTTCGGATATGGCGAAAAGCGGGGCGTGGCCAAGACCGCGCTCGGCGAGCCTGTGTGAAAGGTCGGAGCGCACCTGCGCCCCGACGCCCGAGGGGACGCGGTTGAGGACCACCGCAATGACGATGTCGCGTGAAACGGCTTCGTTGAGCATCGACCAGGGAATCGCGTCGGCGTAGCGGGCCGCGCTCGTGACAAAAAGCCACAGGTCGGCGGCGGCGAGCAGCTGGGCGGCGAGGCGCCGATTGTCTTCGACGACCGAGTCGATGTCAGGAGAGTCGAGAAGCGCGATTCCCTCGGGCAACTCCTTGCTGTCGGCCAAAGCGAGCTCGGAGTGGGCGCCGTCGTCCACGTCTGTGCTCTGCACCCTCGCCAAGCTCGGCAGAATGCTCTGATCCGCAAACCAGGCCCCGTCCTCTTCGCGGTGGACGAGCAGCGGACGCCGCGTCGTGGGCCTGATGGCTGTCGCCTTGGCCACGTTTTCGCCGAGCAGCGAGTTGACGAGCGTCGATTTGCCCGCGCCCGTCGAACCTCCGACCACCGCCAACAGCGGCGCGTCGATCCGCGAAAGCCTGGGAAGGATGTAGTCGTCAAGCTGACGAAGAACTTCGGACGTCGCTTTGGCGCCGTCCGAAGCCAAGGGCGTCTCGAGAGGGAACGAGACGTCTTCGAGGATGTCGCGCAGCGCGCCGAGCGCCTCCTCGAGTTCCTCCTGAGAAGCTATGGGAATGCTCATTTAGTCTCTTTCAACTGCGGGAAGTAATCCGATGATTCTGGCACCCATGCGTCGGGGTCGGCTTCGACCTGTTCGCCCGTACGGATGTCTTTGACCTGCTCCCCTTCATCGGTCGAAAACCAGACGAAGGGAATGCCGCGTCTGTCGGCGAACTTGATCTGTTTGCCGAATTTGGCCGCGGTTGGCGAGACGTCGGTGGGAATCCCGCGACGTCTCAACTTCATGGCTGTAGCCGTCGCGGCAGCCCTGGCGCCCTCGTCGTTGACCGCGATGAGGACGCAGGTGGGGACTTTCCTCGTCGCGCTCACCGTCGCCCTGCCGATCAGGCGCGAGACGAGCCTCGAAACTCCGATGGAAAGCCCGACGCCGGGATACGCGCGTTTGCCGTCGCTCACGAGCGAATCGTACCGCCCGCCGGAACAGATCGAGCCCAGATCCTCGTGGCCGACGAGGACGGACTCGTAAACCGAGCCGGTGTAGTAATCCAAGCCCCTGGCGATCTTGAGGTCGGCCACGACCGAGCCCGGAATGAGCGCGTTGGCCTCTTCGACGAGGCGCACAAGCTCGTCAAGGCCCTCCTCGAGCAGATCCGAACGCTGCCCGAGCTCCCGAACGCGGTCGGCCACCGATGCGTCGCCTCCCGAGATGTCAGCGAGCCTGAGGGCGAGATCGGCCTGCTGCGGCGTCGTCCCCGCCTTCTCGACGAGGGTCTGCGCAACCGCGGCCGGGCCGATCTTGTCGAGTTTGTCGACGATCCGCAGCGTCTCGCCGACGTCCTCGATTCCGACCGCCTCATAAAATCCCTGGGCAATTTTTCGGTTGGAAGCCCGTATGACGACCCGCGGGATCGGCAGACCCGACAGGGCATCGACCATGACGAGGGGAAGTTCGACCTCGTTGTGGAAGGGAAGCGTCTGCTCGCCGACGACGTCGACGTCAGCCTGCACGAACTCGCGAAAACGCCCGTCCTGCGGCCTTTCCCCGCGCCAAACCTTCTGTATCTGGTAGCGCTTGAACGGAAAGTCGAGCTTTCCGGCGTGTTCCAAAACGTACCGGGCAAGCGGAACCGTCAGGTCGAAATGAAGGCCCATCTCCGAATCTTGGGACGGCCCGCCCTGCAGGCGGCTCAGGACGTAGATCTCCTTGGAGGTCTCTCCCTTGCGCAACAGCTGGTCGAGAGGCTCGAGCGCGCGGGTCTCGATCCCCGAAAAACCATGCAGCTCGAAGGTGCGGCGCAGAGCGTCGAGAATGCGGTCTTCGACGATCCTGTCCTGCGGCAACCACTCGGGGAATCCGGAGAGAGGGGCAATCTTCATGGGGACTATTGTTCCACGATTGGCGCCCATCCCCGGCATCCGGGCGAATCGCCGGAGAGAAAGGGCGCGCATTCGGTTCAATTTCAGGCCATTTCACCTGACATTGCAAGCTTCAGATAGTGTGAACGCTCCTTTTCCCGCCCCATCGTCGAGGAAGGGCCGTGCCCGGGGAAGAAAACGGTTGCGGGATCGATCACTCTCGCCAGCGTCCGCAACGACTCCGCCGCCGCAGCGGGGTCGCCCCCGGGAAGGTCCGTCCGCCCGACGCCGTCCCTGAAGAGCACGTCGCCGCTGAGCATGAGCTTCTCGCCGAAAACGCCTTCGGGGAAGACGACGGACTCGCGATCCGGATCGATCGCCCCCGACAGAAGGAAAACGCTCGAACCCTCCGTGTGC
>CAJPTB010000343.1 GCA_905373325.1 uncultured Ancrocorticia sp. | reverse complement strand
CCAGGGTGTATGTCATGCGCCAATTTTCCCACGCCGAGCCGCAAGCCGCCAGACCGTTCGTCCCACGGCCGCCCGGCGCGCCGCCGAAGGCGTTCGGATCGTCGGCGCAAACACCGCCGGATCGAATCCCAAGCCGCCGCGGACGTAGAATTGCCGCAATCGCGCACTCGCAACCGCTCGTTTGCCAATGACAGGAGGAACGATGAAGGACGCGCACTTGCCGACATCGACCGCAGCGAAACACGACAGGGGCGACGCCGGATACAGCAAAGAGCTCAAGCCTCGACACATTCAGATGATCGCCATCGGCGGGTCCATCGGAACGGGTCTGTTCCTCGGGGCCAGCGGCCGCCTCGCCCAGGGCGGCCCCGGGCTGGTCGTCGCTTATGGAATCTGTGGGATTTTCGCGTTTCTCATGGTTCGGGCGCTCGGCGAACTGGCAATCCGCCGCCCGTCCTCGGGCGCATTCGTCTCCTACGCGCGCGAGTTCACGGGCGAGAAGGGCGCTTACATCGCGGGCTGGATGTTTTTCCTCGACTGGGCTGTCACCGTCATGGCGGACATAACGGCCGTCGCCCTGTACATGCATTATTGGACGGCCTTCCGAGGAATTCCGCAGTGGTTCATCGCCCTCGTCGCCCTCGCCTTGGTCTTCGCCCTCAACTTGCTGAGCGTCAAAATGTTCGGCGAGGCGGAATTCTGGTTCGCGGCAATCAAGGTGGCGACGATCGTCGGCTTCATGGCGGTTGCCGTCTGGGCGATCGTCGTCGGGCACGACGTCGGCGGCCACACCGCGGGCTTCCACAACATCGCCGAATCGGGAGGCTTCTTCCCCAAGGGGCTCGCCCCGGTCTTCGCGCTGACCCTCGGCGTCGTCTTCGCCTTCGGCGGCACAGAGATGGTGGGGGTGGCCGCAGGCGAGACGAAAGAGGCCGAACGCGTTCTTCCGAAGGCCATCAACTCGATGATCGTCCGCATCTTCGTCTTCTACGTGGGCGCCGTGGCGCTCATGGCCGTCGTCCTGCCGTACACCGCGTATTCGAAGGACGAATCCCCCTTCGTCACTTTCTTCAAGGGAATCGGCGTGCCGCACGCCGGGAGCGTGATCCAAGTGGTCGTCCTCACCGCCGCGCTCTCCTCGCTCAACGCCGGCCTGTATGCGACGGGCCGCACGCTTCGCTCCTTGGCGGTGGCAGGTTCGGGCCCGCGCTTCGCCACCCGCATGAACGCGAACCACGTGCCCTACGGCGCCATCGTCATCACCTCGGCCCTCGGCCTCGTCGGGGTGTTTCTCAACGTCGTCCTCGAAAAGGACGCCTTCGACGTCGTCATGAACCTCGCGGCCATCGGCATCGCCGGCACGTGGGCCTCGATCCTAGTCACCCACCTCGCCTTCCTCAGGCGCGTGAAGGCGGGCAAGGAGACCCGCCCCTCCTACAGGATGCCCGGCGCCCCGGTCACGAACTACATCGCCCTGGCCTTCTTCGCCGTCGTCGTCGGCTCTAATCTCACCAGCTCCGAAGGCCGGTGGACGCTCGCGCTCTTCGTGCCGGTGGTCGCGATGATGGCAGGCGGCTGGCTCCTCGTTCGCGGGCGGGTGGACGGCGCCCTTCTCGACCGCGTTCTCGACGAGGAGGCCGCCGACGACGGCGACCAGGCCCTTTCGACCGACGGCGAACGCTGAGCCGCCTGCAGGACGCGAGCCGGCCGCGGCTAGGATTGTTTAACGTGCACAAACTCCAAGGAAGGAAGAAATGCGCATACACGTGACGTACACGGGCGGAACTATCGGCATGGTCGACTCGCCCAACGGCCTCGTCCCCGGCGCCGACCTCAAGGGATGGCTCTACTCTCTGATCGCGGGGACCGAGCTCGAGGGGCGGGTGAGCCTGACGGAGCTCGAGCCGCTCATCGACTCCTCGAACGCCACGCCCGAATCGTGGCAGGCGATCATCGACGATCTGCACGCCCACCGCGAGGAGGCCGACTCCTTCGTGGTGCTTCACGGCACGGACACCATGGGCTATTCGAGCGCCGCCCTCTCTTACGCCCTCGTCGGCTTTGACAGGCCCGTCGTCTTCACGGGGGCGCAGTATCCTTTGGGCGACGTCGGCTCCGACGCCGCGGGGAACGTGGCGGGCGCTTTGCGGGCCGCGTCCTCCGGGCGTGCGAAGGGCGTCAGCCTTTTCTTCGGCCACCATCTTCTGGCCGGCAACCGCGTGACGAAAACGAGCTCGTGGTCCTTCGAGGGCTTTGCCTCGCCGTCGGTCCCGCCGCTCGCGCGAACGGGCGCGCCCTGGCGGTGGTACGCCACCGACGAGGTCGTCTCGCCGACGGCGGGGCCCGAGCCTGCCGCTTCCGGGGCGACGGCTTCTGGGGCGGCGGCTTCGGGATTTTCCCCTCCAGGATCGACGGCTTCCGGGACGCAGGCTTCCGGGGCGACGGTTTCCGGATTTTCCCCTTCAGGATCGACGGCTTCCGGGACGCAGGCTTCCGGGGCGGCGGCTTCGGGATTTTCCCCTTCAGGATCGACGGCTTCCGGGACGCAGGCTTCCGGGGCGGCGG
>CAJPTB010000342.1 GCA_905373325.1 uncultured Ancrocorticia sp. | reverse complement strand
CGCCGCGACCGCCGCCGACGACAGCAGGAAGGTCGAGGCAAACAGCGTTGCCATGGCAGCGCGGGCGAGCTTGCCCCTCGTTCCTTGTTCCCCTTGCTCCCGCGAGCCGAGGAAGGCAAGGCGGACTCGGTTGCGTCCGCCGCCCAAGCTTCCGACGAAAAGGTTGGCCAGCGGAATTCCAAGCCTTCGCGTCACGGACGGCGCGAGCCCGACGATTCCTCGGAAAAGGGCCAAAGCGCCGATGACGACGAGCAGGGGCCCCTCATTGCCGCCGGGATTGGAGAAAAAGACCCCTGTGAACGTCACGGCGGCGCCCGCTCCGACCAAACCAAAGGCGACTGTGGGCCGGATGGTCTTTCCGTCGCCGGGAGCGGCTGTGAGGGAATCGTCGACGACCTCCAAGGGGACGGCCTCGCGAGAGCGGAAGACGAAGGGGGCTGCGGCGGAAATCGCGACGAAAGCGCCGGCGGCGAGGGCAAAAAAGCCGTAGAGGGGGTTAGACTCGACGCCCGCGGGAAGCACGGCCGCAGCCGGATCGCCCAAAACGAGCCGTGGCACGAGCTTTGTCAAGCTCATGCCGACCGCAGCCCCGATGGCCGAGGCGACGCCGCCCACCGTGACCGCCTCCCAGGCGATCATCCTGCGTATGCGGCGCGAAGAGGCTCCGAGGGTCGCCAGGAGCGCAAGCTGACGGCGCCGGGCGGCGCCCGCCGCCCGGAAGGCGTTCCAAGCGACGGTCCCCGCCAAACCTAGCGCGAACAGGGCGAAAGCCACGGCCATGGCGGCCGCGCCGAAGCTTGCGCGCGAAAGGCTTTCGCCGAGGCCCCGCTCGTCTTCGCCGAGTCGGGATTCGACCGAGGCGCCGGGAATTGCGGAAAGGTCGGCGAGCATTTCGGCGTCCGAATGGCCGGCGGCGCTGATGGCGTAGACGGTCGTTTCGGCGTCGGCGGGCGGGCGCCCCTCCCGGTTGCGCCATTCTTTTGCGGCCTCCGGGGTGATGTAGCCGGCGAACGAATGCCCGCCCCGGGCGACGCGGTGGAGCTCCTTGTAGACGCCCGTCACTCGCATGCCTATGGAGAAAGACTGGGAATCCGAGGAATCGGGGGTCTTGTAGTAGACGGTCACCGTCATGGTGTCGCCCGCCTTGAGGCGCATCTGCTGCGCCGTCGTTTGGCTTATGGCGATCTCGTTCGTCAGCTTCGGCTTCTTTCCCTCAAGCAGCCGGTAGAAGCCGAAGCGCGCATTCGGTGTTTCGGTCACCGTCAGAGCCTTCGATGCGGTGGTGCGCGTGATCGCCGCGCGGTGAATCTGCTGGGAGTAGACTTCCCCGACGGATTTCAAGCGTTCAACGGATTTCGCGACATCCCGGTCTTGAGCGGCTTCGGCCACCGTGACTGCGGCCTGCGCCTGTCCGAAGTCGCCCGCGGGCGCGGCCGGAAAGGCTGTCCTCACGTAACTTGCCACGGCCAGGCACACGACTGTCAGGGCGCTCGCGACGGCAATGGCGAGCGCCGCCAGAAGGTACCTCACCCGGTTGGCCAGGATAGAGCCGACGAGTTGGTCTATCATCCCGGCCCCGAGCGTAGGCTCAGCGCCTCAAGGGCGGTGAGGATGGAAACTGGAGTGGGGTCGGATATCTCGCCGGCGACGCCGCCGTCGGAGAACAGGACCACCCGTTCGGCCAATGCCGCTTCCGCCAGATCCTGGGTGGACATGAGCACGGTCTGCCCGAATTCCCGCACGCAAAGGCGCAGCAATTCGACGATCTCCAGCGAGGCCCTCGCGTCGAGGGAATGCGCGGGATCGTCGGCCAAGACGACGGAGGGGCGCCCCAGGATCGCGCGGGCGACGGCGACGCGCTGCTGCATCGCCCGCGGAAGGCGGGCCGGAAGCTCGTCCATGACGCCTGCGATGCCCATGGTCCTGACCACCGACGAATACCAGCCTTCGTCGGCTTTCTCGCCCCGCAGCCGCATCGGAAGCTCAATGTTCTGGCGCGCCGTTTGATGGGGCAGGAGGTTCTCCCCGGGGAAGACGAAGCCGATGTGTTCGGAACGGATCCGGGCCAGCGCTTCTTCGTCGGCAAAGGGGAGTTCGAGGTCGGCGACCGTCACGCTTCCCGACGTCGGGGCGTCCAAGCCTCCCACGATGTGGAGGAAGGCAGACTTTCCCGCGCCGGAAGGCCCCAGGATCGCGGCGAACCGTCCCCTGGGGAAGGCGAGGCTCACGTCGTTCAAGGCGCGAACGGCAAGCGGCCCCTCGCCGTAGACCTTTGTCAGCGACGACGCCGAGAGGATGTCAGTCACGTCAGATCGCCCGGACGAACGAGGCCGGCTTCATAAGCGAGGACGACGGCCTGAACGCGGTCGCGCGCGCCGAGCTTGTAGAAGATGTGGCCGATGTGGGTCTTGATCGTGGCCTCCGCCACCGTCAGGGTCTTCGCAATCTCGCCGTTGGTCTGCCCCTGCGCGACGAGCTTGAGCACCTCGATCTCGCGCTCGGTCAGCCCGTCGAGGATGTGCGGGTCGGTGGCCCGCATTGCGGTGGCCTCCTTGGCCAGCTTCTCGACC
>CAJPTB010000341.1 GCA_905373325.1 uncultured Ancrocorticia sp. | reverse complement strand
CGCGTGACCTCCACAGAGGCCACCTGCCTGCGCGTGCCCTCGTCGAGGTTCGCGGGGCGGGCGCCGGCGTCGCCGACGCCGACGTGAAGGCCGTCGTCGCCGAGTACGTTGGGACGCCGCTCGTCCGTCTGAACACGGGCGAGGTCGAATCCAAAGTTCGAAAGAGCCTCCCGATGGTCAAGCGGGCCAAGGTCACGCGAAACTTTCCGGGCGGTGTGACCGTCGCCCTCACGCTGCGAAAGCCCGTTGCCTGCATGATGGAGAAGACATCGTGCACGGCCATAGACGAGGACGGCGTGCGCTTGGACCTTCCCAAGAGCCAGACGGCCTCGCTCCCGAAGCTCAAGCTCGCCAACGGCGACGCGCCGCGGGCGACGTCGGTCATGGGCGCCGTGCTCGGAGCCCTCGACGAGGGCACGCGCAGGCAGGTGGCCTCTGTGGAGGTCACGCGCGCGGGGCAGGTCTCCTTCACCCTCCAGGACGGCGCGACCGTAAATTGGGGAGGAGCCGAGGAATCCGCGGTGAAAGCCAGGGTGCTGAAGGGGCTCCTCTCTCAAAAGGCGAAGTTCTACGACGTTTCCGCCCCGCACGCCCCCGTCACCGAGAACTAGGCGGTTTCTTGCGCCTGGCGAACTAGGCGGGTTGTCCCGCACATCCGTCCGTTTCTCACGTATATTCGACTTTGGAATACGCGACACGCCCCGCGCGGAGGTTGAACGGCCGAACACGGCCCTCTACCTTGTCCGCGAAGGTGAACGGAGAAAACTTCAAGTACGAGTTGAAGTCTGAAAGGAAGAGAGCGATGCCCACTCTCAACAACGGCGCGAACATCAAAGTCATCGGTGTGGGCGGCGGCGGTGTGAACGCCGTTGATCGCATGATTCAGGATGGACTCGCAGGCGTCGAGTTCATTGCAATCAACACCGACGGCCAGTCCCTCGTCAAGTCCGAGGCCGAGACCAAGCTCGACATTGGCAGGGAGGTTTCCCGCGGCCTGGGCGCGGGCGCCGACCCGGCGGTAGGCCGGAGGGCCGCCGAGGAGAACGGCGAGGTCATCAGCGCGGCCCTCGAAGACGCCGACATGGTCTTCGTCACCGCAGGGGAAGGCGGCGGAACGGGAACGGGTGCGGCCCCCGTCGTCGCCGAGATCGCCCGGTCCATCGGCGCTTTGACAGTGGGCGTCGTCACCCGGCCCTTCGAGTTCGAGGGGCGGCAGCGGGCGAACAACGCGACGGCCGGCTTGGCCGAACTGCGCAAGGCCGTCGACACACTCATCGTCATCCCCAACGACCGGCTTTTGGAGATTGCCGACGACAATCTCACGGTCCTCGAGGCCTACCACCTCGCCGACGAGGTTCTGCGCAACGGCGTGAAGGGGATCTCCGACCTCATCACCATTCCGGGACTGGTCAACCTCGACTTCGCGGACGTCAAGGCAATCATGAAGGACGCGGGAACCGCGCTCATGGGCATCGGCGAGGCCACGGGCGACGACAGGGCGATGCGCGCCGCAGAGGCGGCGATCTCCTCGCCGCTCCTCGAAGCGAGCATCGACGGCGCGCACGGCGTGCTTTTGTCCTTCCAATCCGGCGAGAACTTCTCGCTCCAGGAGATGAATCAGGCGTCCAAGCTGGTCCAGGAGGCCGCGGACCCCAGCGCGAACATCATTTTCGGCCACATCATCGACGATTCGCTCGGCGACGTCGTGCGCGTGACCGTCATAGCCGCGGGATTCGACGAGCCGGAAGACGAGCAGTTCACGCCCGCCTCGCGTCCCGCGCAGGCCCCGCCGGCGCGCTCGCGCACATTCGAGGACTCCGTTCCCTCGCACCGCGCCGAGGAGCCGGCCATTCAGCCGGTGAGCACCGGTCAGCACCACATCGCGACGCCGAGCCATCCCGTGGCCGAGCCCGTCGCCAGAACGTCGCCGGCCCCCGCCCGGTCGATTCCCCCGGTCGTCGAGGAGCCCACGACCCGCTCCAGCCGCGACTTGGACATTCCCGCGTTCCTCTTCGAAGACCAGTAAGCTCAGGTGTCTCTCGTCGAGTGGGTGCTCGATTCGGCCGTTCCCGGCGGCCGCATTCGAGCCGGTTTCACGTCACGTCGAGGAGGGGTCTCCGAGGGGTCCTACGAGAGCCTCAACCTCGGTCTGCACGTCGGAGACGACCCTTCCGCCGTCGCCCGCAACAGACTGAGCCTGACGAGCGAGGTCGGATTCATCACGTGGATGGACCAAGTCCACGGCGCCAACGTCGAGGCAGTCGATTCGCAGGTTTTGACGTCCGGCGCCCCCGGGCGCACCTTCGCGGACACCGACGGCCTCGTCATCGACGCCGCCCTGCATCCCTGTTCCGCCGCCGTCATGGTGGCCGACTGCGTCCCCCTGCTCCTCGCCGCCTCAAACGCGCCCATAGCCGCCGCGGTCCACGTCGGACGCTCCGGCCTCTTTGCCGGCATCGCCTCCGTGGCCCTCGAGACGATGCGTGAGAGGGGCGCCCAAGGGATTCGCGCATACCTCGGCCCGTCGATCTGCGGACGGTGCTACGAGGTTCCCGCGGACATGCGCGACG
>CAJPTB010000340.1 GCA_905373325.1 uncultured Ancrocorticia sp. | reverse complement strand
CCCTCGTCGACACGCTCATTCTCCGCTCCTCGCTCACCTCGGGCGGCGGCTCGGCTGTGCGCCGCCTGGCGAGGATCTGCTCGAGGGGCCGGTAGTGGGCGCGGACGGCCTTTCTGTACCCCTTGAGGTCTCCGGCTTCGGCAGCGTCGAGGATTGCGCGGTGAGCCCGGGCCGTGTCTTCCAGCCCGGCCTCGATGTGCTCGACGAGGTCGGGGATCACCGCCATGTGCACGAGCCACAGCGCAGAGACCATCTGTTTGGCGACGGAGTTCCCTATGGCGTCCAGGATTCCCGAATGGAAGGTCGCGTCCTCTTCGAGATACCGTTCGCCGGCGGCGGCCTTCGCGTCCATGGCGGCCACGGCCGCGTGGAGGACGGGGTTCTCCGTTCCCTTGAGCGCCGCGACGACGTCGGCCGAGATCCCCAGGTCGAGGTACTTTCGCAGCGCGACGACGTCGGCCAGGGAATTCGCCCCGGAGCCCGAGGTGAGCGAGGAGCGGAGAATGAGCGTGTCGACGAGGGGGCGCAGGGACATGTCGGCGACGAACGCGCCGCGCCCCTGATGGACGCGCACGATGTCGAGGGCCTCTAGCTTTCGCAGGGCCTCTCTCACGGAGGAGCGTGAGACTCCGAGCTCGGCGCAGAGAACCGCCTCTGTGGGCAGCGGGGAGCCTGGCTGGAGGTCGTGGGAGAGAATGTAGGCGCGCACCGCCTGCATCGTTGCAGTGGAACGGTTGACGAAGGGCGTGGCTGCGGCGGATTCGCCCCGCGGATCCTGGAATATGTCAGACGACTCGGCGATGATCTGTTGCAAGAATTTGTCAGACATCATATGCTGAGTATACGCGATACCCCTAGGGGGCGCACCGCTCACTACACTCAATGGAGAGGAATACCCATGAATCGCAAGAGGTTTGGCGCGAGGGCACTGGCCGTGGCGGCCGCGTGCACGCTCGCGCTGAGCGCCTGTGGAGGCAGTGGAGGCGCCTCCTCGACGTCGAAGTCTCCGGCTCCGACGGCCGCTCCCTCGCCCACCGACAAGCTCTTGACGGGCGGCGACATCAAGGCCGCAGTCGCCTACGAGACGAACAACTACCATCCGTCGTCGACGTCCTCGGCGTTGGCGCAGGGCGCGAACTGGCACGTCGTCGAGGGCCTCTACGAGCTCGACATGCACACGTACAAGCCGTACAAGGCCCTCGCTGCCACGGACGACCCGGTCAAGGTCAGCGACACCCAGTACGAGGTCAAGCTCCGCGACGGAGCCAAGTTCTCCGACGGAAAGCCCGTCACGGCCGACGACGTCGTGGCCTCCTTCCAGCGCTCGATGAAGGAAGGCAACATCTATCTGCCGATGCTTTCCTTCATCAAGGACGTGCAGAAGAAGGACGACACGACCGTCTCAATCAACCTCAACTACCCCTTCTCGCTGGTCAAGGCACGCCTTTCTCTCGTCAAAATCGTTCCGGCGGCGGCCTCCGACGAGGCCCTGACCTCCAAGCCGATCGGCACTGGCCCGTGGACGTACGAGGCGATCGATTCGACGCACATCGCCTTCGCCCCCAACCCGAATTACAACGGCTCCAAGCCCGCCAAGGCCAAGCACATGGAGTGGAAGATCCTCAAGGACGACACCGCCCGGGTGACCGCCATGCAGCAGAAGACCGTCTCCGCCATGGAGTCGGTGCCCGCCGAGTCCGCCGACCTCCTGAAGTCCGCCGGGGCCCAGATCACCGAGGTCCAGGGCTTCAACCTTCCCTTCCTCATGTTCAACACGAAGAAGGCGCCCTTCGACAACCCGAAGGTCCGGCAGGCACTCTTCTACGCCGTCAACACCGAGAAGCTCATCGACCTCGGCACGTCCGGCACGGCGACGGCCGCGTCGTCCTTCCTCCCCGAAACCCACCCGAACTACCACAAGGCTTCGACGGTCTACAAGTACGACCCGGAGAAGGCCAAGAAGCTTCTCAAGGAGGCCGGAGTCCAGAACCTGCACCTGACGCTCTTGACCACCGACCACACGTGGATCACCAAGCTTTCGCCGCAGATCGTCGAGGACCTCAAAGCGGTGGGCGTGACGGTCGAGCTGAAGGCGCTCGCCTCCAGTTCCCTGTACAAGGACCACACCGACGTCGACAATCCGAATTTCGACGTGGTTCTGGCCCCCGGCGACCCGTCGGTCTTCGGCAACGACCCCGACCTTCTCATGAACTGGTGGTACGGCGACAACAGCTGGACCCAAAAGCGCACCCAGTGGAAGGACTCCGAGGGATACAAGAAGCTGCACGCATCGCTTGACAAGGCCGTCCGCGCGACGGGCGACGAGCAGCAGAAGGCGTGGAACGAGGCCTACGACATCGTGGCCAAGGAAGCTCCCCTCTACCCGCTGTTCCACCGCAAAGTCGTGACCGCCTACTATCCGAAGAAGGTCTCGGCATACGCGCCGATCAGCACCACCGGCATCGACTTCGTCGGCGCCGGAGCCGGCAGCGAAAGCGGAGCCAAGTGATCCGCAGGGGCGGCGAGCACAGGCGGGGGCGCGCCGAGGACAGGGGCGGCGAGCGGCTGCCC
>CAJPTB010000339.1 GCA_905373325.1 uncultured Ancrocorticia sp. | reverse complement strand
TCGAGCGTTCCGTCGGGATGCTTGAGGACCAGAGTGTAGAGGCCGTCCTGGTTCTGCATGACGTCGCGCATCCGCTTGTCGGATGGCATGACGCCCACTCCGCAGATGCCCCAGTCGAGCGCTTCGTTTTCGCTCATGAGACGGTCAAGATACATGGCCTGGTGGGCGCGGTGGAAGTTTCCCAGTCCGAAATGCACGATTCCGGACGTTACAGCCGAACGGTCATACGTGGGCGCCAAGAAGGCGCTGGCGAGCGATGCCGCCGCCGACGACTGCGTAGAGGTGCCAAATGTGCTGGTCATGTTTGTGCTACTTTCCCATAGCGGCGTCGGCGTCTTCGTGGTAGACGCCGAACCGGTTATGTTGCCCAGTGCTTACCCTGCGTGCTGCGGCGGAACAAAGCGCCCCGCCGACGCGGCCGAAGGCCGCGAAAAGCGGCTTTTGGCCTTGCGCAGCCATTCTTTCACGGTATTGCCGGTGGCGAAAGGGGGAGGAATCCCGCGTTTTGGGCTTTGCCCGTTTATGCGCAGTCTTCTTACAGCTTTGTAAGGGGCGCTGCGGTAAGGTTCGGCGTATCCGCGTACCAGCAGCCCACCTTCACACAGGGCGAGGCTCCCTTGAGGCGCGTCGACGACGACGTGGGTCTTTCCGGTCCGGCAGCGAGCGAGTGGCCGGTCCTCGCCGAAAACGGGCGAGTGGCCGGTCCCTTCCGAACCGGCGAGGATGCGGCCCCTTGCGGTCCGACGGCGACGGAGGAAGCCGTCTGGGCGGCACGTCTTCATCCGCGCTGAATCGGCCGGAAGCTCCTCAAACCTATCGCCCTTTCAGCGCGGCATGTCTTCATCCGGGCGCATTGGGCGGCAACTGTTTCCGCATGGAGAATCCGACGTTCGGCATGTCTCCGTGCGGGAGGGGTGGGCACAGCTTTCCTTGCCGCCGCCGGTCTGCTCGCCATGCTTGCGGGTTTCGTCTACCTGATCGTCGTCGGTGCCATCGCTTCGGCCGACGGCATCGTCGCGTCTGCCGCGGTCAAGATAGCGATAGGCGCGGTCGGGGTGGTCGTCGTCTGCTCGCTAGGCACGTGTTTTTACATCGTTTCTCCGGGCGAAACAAGCGTTCGCCAGTTTTTCGGCAAGTACATCGGAACTGTCAGGCGGACCGGGCTGGTGCTGATCCCTCCGTTTACGTACGGCAGGAGGGTTTCCGTGAAGGTCCACAATTTCGAGACGTACGAGCTCAAGGTCAACGACCTCGACGGAAATCCGGTGAACATAGCGGCGATTGTCGTGTGGCAGGTGGCGGACACGGCTCGGGCGGTTTTCGCCGTGGAGCAGTACGAGGCGTTCATCAAGGCCCAGGCTGAGTCCGCGCTGCGCCATGTGGCCACGACGCATCCGTACGACGAACCCGGTCCGGGGGAGACGTCGCTGCGCGGGGGAACCGACCTCGTTTCGTCCGAGCTGGCCGAGGAAGTGGCCGCGCGCGTTGCCCTTGCGGGGCTGGAAATCATCGAGGTTCGCATCTCCTCGCTTGCCTATGCCCCCGAGATCGCGCAGGCGATGCTCCAGCGACAGCAGGCCGGGGCGGTCATCGCAGCGCGCGAACAGATTGTGGAGGGCGCCGTCTCCATGGTGGATCAGGCGCTTCAGCGCCTTGAGGATTCCGACATAGTCGCCTTGGACGACGAACGCAGGGCCCAGATGGTTTCGAATCTGCTTGTCGTTCTGTGTTCGGACCAGCGGACGCAGCCAGTTGTCAACGCGGGTTCCCTTTACGCGTAGGGTGTCAATGTCCGAGAGCGACAAGCGGGCCGGAAGCGCTGTGCCTCCTGAAAAGGGAGGGCGTGCGGCTGCCGGCAAAGGGGCTGAAACCAAGCGCAAACAGCTCCTTCTCCGGCTGGATCCGGCAGTCCACGGGGCGATAGCCAAGTGGGCTGCCGACGATCTTCGGTCGGTCAACGCCCAGATCGAAATCATTCTGCGTCGCGCTCTCGTCGAAGCTGGAAGGGACCCTCGCCCGAAGCCGATGCGGGGCAGGGGAAGGCCGCGCAAGGAGCCCGACGACGAAGCTCGCCAGACCGATGGGAAGACATGACCCTCCGCAACTCTCGCAAGCTGAGGTCTCGCGTTTTCGAGACTTGCGGCTTCGCGCTTTCTTGTCCGTTGGGCGTGAAAAGGAGTGACAGAGGATCGTAATGTGTGCAGAATGGCACTGTGTTGCTCTGCTGTCGACGAGGAATCTGATAATACCCCCGCGTGCGCGGGGAAGACTGGGCGCACGAGCACCACGAGGCCCCATGGACCGGATCACCCCCGCATGCGCGGGGAAGACACAGCAGTCCCGAACTCGTTCGCCGGCTTCACCGGATCACCCCCGCATGCGCGGGGAAGACCGACGGGAAATGGCCCGCCGGGCGCTCGCTGAAGGCTCACCCCCGCATGCGCGGGGAAGACGAGGAGGCTCCATTCGCTCATGTAGCTCGGAAGGGCTCACCCCCGCATGCGCGGGGAAGACGAGCTCGTTGGCCGCGGACTCACACGAGAGACTGGGCTCACCCCCGCATGCGTGGGGAAG
>CAJPTB010000338.1 GCA_905373325.1 uncultured Ancrocorticia sp. | reverse complement strand
GCGGGCGTCGGGGATGCTCCAGCTCGCCGCCTCGTCGAAGTACCTCATCTCGCCGTTGCTGGCCGGATTCCTGCTTCCCGCCGTCGGGCTTCGGGCGCTGCTCCTTGTCGATGCGAGCACCTGCCTGGTCACGGTCGTCTGCAGCCTCGTCGTCCGCAAAGCCGCCGGGAACATGGGCGGGGGAGCGAAGGAAGAGGGGTTCGCAGCCCAGCTCATAGCCGGCTGGCGCGCGGTGGCTTCGCGGAGAAACGTGCGCATCGTGCTCGGCCTCATGACGATGGCGGTCTTCGTCATCGGCTTCCTTCAAACCCTGCTCAAGCCGATTCTCCTGCCGTACGTGGGGACGAGAACGGAGGGCACCGTCGAAACGATCGCCTCCGTGGGAATGTTCGCTGGCGCCGCGGTCGTCGGCATGGCGAAAAACGCGCGGCCGGCGGCCCTGCTTGCCGCGGGCATGCTCGGCGCGGGGGCAGCCATGACGCTTTTGCCGATTCGCCCCGTCGCGTGGTGGGCCGCAGCTGCCGGCTTCGCCCTTTTCGCCTCGCTCGCCCTGTGCAATGCGGGGGCCGAGGTGATCATCCGCTCGTCCATCCCCAACGAGCAGCAGGCTCGGACGTGGGGGACGATCGGCATGGTCTCCCAGCTCGGATACGTCGCGGCTTTTGTCCTCGCCGGTCCGCTCGCTGACAAGGTCTTCGAACCCCTGCTGCGCGCCGACGGGCCGCTGGCGGGATCGGTCGGAACGGCGTTCGGAACCGGGCAGGGGCGCGGAACCGCTCTGCTGGTGACGGCCATGGGTATCGCCCTCGTCGGCGTCGCCGCCGCCGTGCACGCCAAGCGTGCGGACATAGTCAGAGGAACCGAGGATTCCTCCGCACAGGGGAACGGTTCGAAGGCCGACGGCTCGCCGAATGAAAGCCCGGCGGCACCGGCGCAGGCCGCGCTCAAACCGTCCGGACGCCCCGGGTCAACCGGAAGGCTTGGGGAAACCAAAGGCCTTGGACGAACGGGAGGGCCCGTTCTGACCGGAAGCCCCGGACGAATCGGAGAACCCGGATCGAATGGAAATGCGGGGGATCTCTAATGCTGCTCCGCATGCTTCGCGCAGACCTGCGCCGCAGCGTCGCGCAATCTGTCGCCCTGACGGTTTTGATGTCCCTGGCCGTCGCCCTCGTCGCCATGAGCGCGGCACTTGGAATACGCGCCGGCTCCGCGGTCAACTCCCTGTGGAGGGATGCTGCGCCGCCTGACGTCGTGCACATGTACGCCGGGACGCCCGACGCGAAGGGCGTTGCAAAATGGGTCGGCGGGCGCTCGGACGTCAAGGACTACCAGCTCATGCGCTCCCTGCCCGTGCCCGTGCGGCAGCTGACGATTGCGGGCAAGAGCCAGGCCGATTCGGTGCTGGAGCCAGCCTTCGTGACCGCCCCCGAACGTTTCGACCTTTTGCTTGGCCAAAATGGAAAGCCGGTGCGCCCGGGGCCGGGGGAGATAGCGCTTCCCGTCCATTACAAGGCCGAGGGCATGGCCAAAGTCGGCGACGTCGTCCGCGTCCAAAACGGCTCGCAGAGCCGCGAGCTCAAGGTGGTCGATTTCGTCCGCGACCCGCAGATGAATCCCTCGTTGGTCACGTCCAAGCGCCTCGTCGTCCATTCCAGCGACTTCGCCGAATTCGACAAGCATTTGGAACCCGAGTACCTCATGGAATTCCGTTTGGCCTCCGGGACCCCCGCCTCGTCTTTCATCTCCGATTTCGCGGCGAGCGGACTTTCGAGCAAGGGAATCACGATCGACACGTCCATCCTCAAGCTGATGAACGGCGTGACGACGGTTCCGATCGTGGGCGTGGCGCTGCTCGTCGCAGTTTTGCTGGTCGTCGTCGCATCGCTCATCCTCAGGTACACGTTCCTCGCGGCGATGGAGGACGATCTTCCGCAGATCAGCGTGCTCAAGGCGGTCGGCGCGCCGCCGCGCGGGATCAAGCGCCTTTACATGGTCAAGTACTTCGCGTTGACGGCGCTGGGGACAGCGGTCGGCTGCCTCCTGTCCTTCCCGCTGGCGACGCCCCTCGACAAGGCCGTGCTTCTCTACCTCGGAGAGCCCGCCGCAGGGGCGTGGGACGTCGCCGTCCCGCTCGCCGCGGCGATTGCGCTCGGGCTCCTGATGGTCGGTTTCTGCCGCCTGATTCTGCGCCGCATCGACAAGCTTTCGGCCGTTCAGGCGCTGCGCACCGGCGTCAGCGGGAAGATCCGCCCCAAGCGCCACCGCCTCAAGCTGACGTCCTTCAAGCGCGTCCCGGTGTGCCTGTGGATGGGCGTGCGCGAGGCCTTCCGGCCCGCCTATGCGCTTTTGTTCGGCGTGCTCAGCGTGTGCACGATCGTCATGGTCATGCCGGTGTGCGTCGTCACCACGATGGACAACCCCGGCTTTTCCACATACCTGGGAATCGGCGGCGCCGACGTGCGCATGGACGTGAAGAAGATCGATTCCTCTCAGAGCGGCGCCGGCGGCCTCGACCAGGCCTTCGCGCGGGTCAAGGCCGACCCCGGCGTCTCTCGGGCCGTCAAAATGACCGTCCATAGG
>CAJPTB010000337.1 GCA_905373325.1 uncultured Ancrocorticia sp. | reverse complement strand
GCGCCGGACCCGCCGGCCAGGAGCCAGCCGCTGCAATTCGGCGTCTACTTCGGCGAGGACGCTTTCGTCGAGGACCTGCCCGACGCCTCCGTCTCCGACGATGGAGGCGATGGCCTCCGGGTCGAGGGAGAGCAGATGGGCCCTCCGCTCGGCGCGCGGAAGGTCCTCCTGGTAGAGGAACGCGCCGGTGTACCCGAAGAGCAGCGGGCGCGCGAAGGGCGAAGGCGACGCCGTCTCCGCCTCGACGATGCGAACGGATCGGGCTTCGATGCGCTCCATGAGGCCGGCGAGCGCGGGAAGGTCGTAGACGTCCTGGAGGCATTCCCTCGCGGCCTCGACGGACACGGGAAAGTTGCGGAACTGCCGCGACGCCTCCAGGAGCTGACCGGCTCTGAGCCGCTGGAGCCACAGCGGCGTCCTGCGCCCGGGGCGGGATGACGGCGTCAGCAGAGCTCGGGCCGCGCATTCGCGGAAGCGCGCGGCGAAAAGGGCGGTGCCGCCGATTTGGCTCGTGACGAGGCGGCGCAGTTCTTCGGCGTCGAAAACCACAAGCTCGGCGCCGGGAGGCCTGCCGACCGTTGCGGGCAACTGGAACGCGATGCCGTCGTCGCTCGCGAACGTCTGCGGCTCAATCTTCGCAACGCGGCGTATGCGCTCGCGTATCGCCATGGCCCACGGCTCGTGCACTCGCCTGCCCATCGGGCTGTGCAAGACGAAGCGCCAGCTGCCGTTTTCGTCCTTGCACCGTTCGAGCACAAGGGTCTCGTCGCTCGGGATCGCGCCGGTTGCGGCTTTCTGTTCGAGGAGGAGCGAGACGAGGTTTTCCCGGGCGCTCTCGTCGAGCCCGGCGCTTTCGAGCCTGGAGAGGAACGACGCCGAAACGAGAGGCTCGCTTCGCACGCCCGCCGAAGATTCGGGATTGGCGGCGGGGCGCGGGCCTCCTGCGGCCTCCGGGCCCGACGCGAATTTCAGGCTCGCCTCGGCCTCGCGGAGGAATGCCCCCTTTGCCGCTCCCGCGGAGGCCGGCCGTCCAGGCCCTTCGCCCCGCCAAAAGGGCAGGCGTGAGCTTCGCCCGCTGACGTGGTCGACGACGACGCGGTCGTTCGCAATCTCGCGAATCTGCCAGCTTGACGTGCCCAGGGTGACGACGTCGCCGACCCTGCTCTCGTAAACCATCTCCTCGTCGAGTTCGCCGACGCGGCGTCGCCCCGCCTCCTCGGCGCCCTCGGGAAGGACCACGGGGAACATGCCTCGGTCGGGAATCGTGCCGGAAAAGGAGACGGCGAGCCGCTGCGCTCCGGGACGGGCGCGCAAAACGCCCGCCTCGCGGTCCCACACGATTCGGGGCGAGAAGTCAGCGAGGTCGGCGCAGGAGTAGGCGCCGGACAGCAGCTCGAGGACGGAGTCAAAGGACTCCCTCGGCAAAGCGGCGTAGGGGGCGGCGCGGCGCACCGTCTCGAACCAGCGGTCGGCCGGCGTCTCCTCGACGCTCACGGCGGCAACGGTTTGCTGGGCAAGCACGTCCAGTGCGTTCGCGACAAGCTCGGTCTCCTCGATCGCTCCGGTCCGCATGCCTTCGGCCGCGACGGCGGCGTCGACGAGATGCGTCCGCTCCACCGGGTAGATCGCTCCGCGCGGCCGCCCGCCGACGGCGTGGTTGGCCCGGCCGATGCGCTGAAGGCCGCTTGCCACCGAAGGAGGGGGCGCGACTTGGAGGACGAGGTCGATGGAGCCCATGTCGATGCCGAGCTCGAGCGACGCCGTCGCCACCACGCAGCGCAGGCTGCCCGATTTCAGCTCGTTTTCGACGGCCAGCCTCTGCTCCTTGGAGACCGACCCGTGGTGGGCCTTGGCGATGACGGGCGCCTCCGGGGCCGGCGTCGAATAGTTTGAGTCTCCGCTCCCCCATGACTGCCGGTGCGGCCCGGCTGGCAAGCCCTTTCGGCCCACGCCCGGACGGCCCCGCGTTTGCCGGTGAGCCTCGACGGATTCAACCGATCCGACAGCGGCCGCAGACCCGGCGAATACGTCGGCTGCGGCTTCGGACCCTTCCGCTCCACCGAAGCGATTCGCGTACTCCTCGTTCAGGTGCGCCGTCAGCCTTTCGCATGCTCCCCGCGAGTTGACGAAAACCACCGTCGTCCGGTGCTGAAGAACGTGGTCGAGAATGGCCCGCTCGATGTGCGGCCACATCGAAACGACCATTTGCCCGGCGACGGAGGCGGGTGGAATGGCGGCCATGTCGGCGACGGGCACGCTGACCGCGACGTCGGGATTCGCGGCTGACTCGGCTTCGACGACCGTGACGGGACGGGATCCTCCGAGGAAGTCGGCCACGGTCCGGGCCGGCGAAACGGTGGCGGACAGGCCGATTCGCTGGGCGGGCTCCTCCAACAGTCCGTCAAGGCGCTCGAGGGAAAGAGCCAGGTGGGTTCCGCGCTTGCTTCCCGCAAGGGAATGGATCTCGTCGACGATGACGGTCGAGACGGCGCCAAGCGTCTTCCTCGCTTCGCTCGTGAGCATGAGGTAAAGAGATTCGGGCGTAGTGATGAGGATGTCGGGCGGATTGACGCGGAGGCGACGCCGCTCCTTCGCGG
>CAJPTB010000336.1 GCA_905373325.1 uncultured Ancrocorticia sp. | reverse complement strand
GCCGTGGCTTCGTCGGGCTTTTCGACGAAGCGGGCCACGGAGCACGCCGGGCCGAAGCTCTCTCCCGCTTCAATGTACCCGTAGGCGGTCGATGGGCGGTCGGGGGAAATCCCTATTGTGACGACGTAGCCTTGCTCGGCGGCCTCCGCGGCGCGCAAAACCGCCCGCCTGAAGGCTTCTTCGTCTGCAATGAGATGGTCGGCGGCGAAGGAGCCGACGACGGCTTCGGGGTCGCGGGCCTCCACGATGGCCGCGGCCAGGCCGATCGCGCCCATCGTTCCCCGCGCCGACGGCTCGACGACGAGCGACGCGCCGGGCACAAGCGCGGCGACGGCGTCGGCGTGGGCGGCGCCCGTGACGATCGTGACGTCGTCGGTTATCGGCGCGAGCCGGTCCACGGTGGCCTGGAGCATGCTTTTCCCGGATCCTGTGAGGTCGGCCAGGAATTTCGGCGCGCTGCGGCGGGAGAGAGGCCACAGGCGCGTGCCGGCTCCGCCCGCTGGGACGATGGCGTGGAAGGTCATGGTTTCTCCGTTCCGCCGAGCTCGTCGGCTGGGCTTTGGTCGGGTTTTCGGCACGCCGGGCGCCGCCCGGATCCGGCGTCGGCGGAGGCGACGCCGTCGGCGTCCGCGGGAATGACGCTCCCCGAAAGCGGGTTGTGCAGCCAGTCAAGGGTGTGGGGAGCGGAGAGGGTGACGTAGTTCGGCGTCTGCGTCGCGTGGAGCTCGTCGCGCGTGGCCGGAACGTAGGGCGTCGGCGGGTTGGCCGCGATCGCGGCGCACACGAGGAGGATGCGGCTTGCGAGGTTCAATCCGAGAAGAAGCGCGGCGACCGCCGTGAAAGACGCCAGGAGCGCGTTGTCGGAGACGGAGCCGATCAGGCTCTTTTCGCAGAGCCTGAGGATCGTGGTTCCCGCGGCGGCCGACGTCGCTCCGAGAAGCAGGTCGCGCCTTGGCATCCTGACCCCGGCCACCACGCGGAAGATGAAGGCCACGACCCCGACGTCGACGGCGAAGGAAACGAGCGCCCCCAGGCCGTCGAAGACCGTGAGGACGGAGGAGGCTCCGACTCCCAGCGCGAGGACGACGAAGCCTCCCAGCGAGCGCAGCCGCCTGGCTGCAAGGCCGATGTGGAGGCTGACGATGCCGAACATCGCCTGAACGGACTTGCCGACGTTGGCGACGACGGACGTCGCGGTGAAGAGCAGGACGAGGCCGGCGAGGACGGAGGCGGGCGTCACGGCGGATTTCAGGACGAGCGAGTCGGGGTCGATGACGCCTCCGCCGTCGCCCGTTTTGAGGATTCCCGGAAAAATGCGGTTGAATCCTCGCAGAACGTCCGCCCGCAGCCGGCTGTCCGAGCCCATGAGCGCCATGAACGCCGTCCACGCGATCGTCATGGCGGCGGTGAGGGCGAAGAGGGCCGAGTAGGCGATCCCGCCGGCGAGCACTCCGCCGCGGGCCGTGCCGTACCGCACGAATCCCCGTGTCACTCGCAGCTCTTTGACGCGCCCGAGCCAGGCCTTCCAGTTTCGCACCGGCTCAAGTCTCACAGCGCATAATCCACGATCAGGGGCGCGTGGTCGGAGAACCTCGCGTCGTAGGAGGGCGCCCTGTCGATCCGGTACGCGTCGGCCTTCTCCGCGAGAGACGGGCTGGCCAGATGGTAGTCGATGCGCCACCCCGTGTTGTTGTCGAAGGCCTTCCCTCTTTGCGACCACCAAGTGTAGGGCCCCTGGCTGTCCGGGTCGAGACGCCTTTGGACGTCGGCGAGGCCCATCTGACCGAACCACCGGTCGAGGTAGGCGATCTCCTCGTCCAGCACGCCCGAGGTCCGATTGTGGTTGGATTTCCAGTTCGTGATGTCAAGGGGCGTGTGCACGATGTTGAAATCGCCCGCGACGAGGAAACGCTCCCCGCCTTCGCTCAGTTCCGCCAGTCGTTTTTCGACCAGGTCGAGATGGGCGTATTTGGCGTCCATCTTTTCCTTGCTCGAGGAGTCGCCGGAATGGAGGTAGGCGGAGACGACGCGCAGTCCGAGCTCCGGCAGGTCGACTTCGAGCCACCTTCCGGTGTCGACAGGCGGCTGGTCTTCGCTGACCCCGCGCACGACGGCGCCCGTTTCAATCCCGTCGCGCACTGCGACCGCGACGCCTGCGCGCCCCTTGATCTCGCAGGGCCAGGGAATCGCTTTGTATCCCTCCCCGATGAGCGGCGCCACGAGCTCTTCGGGCGCCCTCACTTCCTGGAGGAGCAGCACGTCGGCCTTCGCGGACGCGATCCACTCCCCCATGCCTTTGCGGGCCGCGGCGCGGATTCCGTTGACGTTGCACGTTGCTATGCGCATGTCTTCCTTTCGGCGATGTCCACGACGTTGGCCAGGAGCATCGCCCGGGTCATGGGCCCGACCCCGCCGGGGTTGGGCGAGAGCCAGGCGGCGACCTCGGCCACGTCCGGGTGGACGTCGCCGACGATGCGGGCCTTCCCCGTTTCGGGGTCGACGATCCGCGAGACTCCGACGTCCACGACCGCGGCGCCGGGCTTGATCCACTCGGGCGTGACGAGGCGGGCCACGCCCGCCGCCGCGACGACGACGTCGGCGCGGCGG
>CAJPTB010000335.1 GCA_905373325.1 uncultured Ancrocorticia sp. | reverse complement strand
GCACCCGCGAGGATGAGGCGCGTCGGGTTGGTTCCGGCCGTCTCGGCGCGGCGGCCGCGGCGCTTCTCGCAGCCGTCGGCCTCGTGCACATCGGCACGGGCAGCACGCCCATCGGGGCCGAGGAAATCGTCAAGGTCCTTTTCGGACACTCCGGCGACGAACAGACTGTGCGCATCGTCGAGACCGTCCGCCTCCCCAGATTCGTCGCCGCCTTGGCAGTGGGAGCCGCACTCGGGGCGGCCGGCGCGGTTTTCCAATCGGTCTCTCGCAACCCTTTGGGCTCACCCGACGTCATCGGCTTCACCACGGGGGCCGCGACGGGAGGCATCGTCAGCGTGGCGGTGCTCGCAGGCGAAGCCCGAGAAACGGCGTTTGCGGCGACTTGCGGCGGAATGGCGACCGCGACGGCCGTTTACCTGCTCGCGCGGCGCGCCGGGCACAGCACCGGATACCAACTGGTTCTCGTGGGCATCGGCGTCAGTTCTTTCTTGACGGCCGTCAACTCGCTCCTGCTCGCCTACGGCGACGCCGAGCAAACCGCCCTCGCGTCAATGTGGCTGTCCGGCTCGCTCAACGCACGCACATGGGAGCAGGCGCTTGTCGTCGCCGTCGCCGTCGTCCTCCTTGTGCCTGCGCTGTGCGGAATGTCGCGGCGCCTCGACATATTGGAGATGGGCGACGACCAGGCGACGCAGGCGGGGATCCGGCCCGAGCGCCTGAGGGTCGCCGCAATGCTCGCCGCGGTTGCCCTGACGTCGACCGCGGTGGCGGCCACCGGCCCCATCGCCTTCGTCGCTCTGGCCGCGCCGCAGGCCGTGGCAAGGCTGACCCGCAGCGGGCGCCTCCACATTTTCACGTCGGCGCGCATGGGCTCGACGATGCTCACGGCCGCCGACGTCGCCTCAATGCGCGTGCCCGTGGGCGTCGACGTGCCCGTCGGCCTGGCGACCGCGCTGATCGGCGGCGTGTATCTGCTGTGGCTCATCGCCCGGTCGCCGACGGTGTAGGCGGCAAAGGCAAGGACTGATCCAATCAGACCGACTCGACCAGACTGAGCCGAAGGCTTTCGCGGCTCTCGATCCGAAAGAGGAGAATGGACGGCGTCAAAAGAACGAAAGGCGGCGCGGGCAACCCGCTCGTCGGCCGCGGCCTGCACCTGGCCTACGGGAACACGACGGTCAGCAAAGAGCTCGACGTCGAAGTGCCCGCCCAGTCCTTCACGGCCGTCATCGGGCCGAATGCGTGCGGAAAATCGACCCTTTTGCGCGCTCTGTCGCGCCTCCTCGAGCCGCGCGAGGGCACGGTGCTGCTCGACGGAAGGGAGATCGCCTCCTACCCGGCGAAGAAGGTCGCGCGCAGGCTCGGTCTCCTTCCTCAAAGCTCAAACGCGCCCCACGGCATCACGGTGCGCGACCTCGTCGCCCGCGGGCGGTTTCCCCACCAGTCGTTCTTCAGGCAGTGGTCGGCGAAGGACGACGCCGCCGTCGACGCCGCATTGGCCGCGACTCGGACGCTCGAGCTGGCCGACCGCGCGGTCGACAGCCTTTCCGGAGGCCAACGCCAACGCGCCTGGATCGCGCTCGTGCTGGCGCAGGAGACCCCTCTTCTCCTTCTCGACGAACCGACCACGTACCTGGACATCGCCCACCAGCTCGAGGTGCTCGACCTTTGCCGCAGCCTCCACGAATCCGGCGATTTCACGCTGGTTACGGTGCTCCACGACCTCAATCTCGCATTCCGCTACGCCACCCATCTCATCGTCATGAAGGAAGGGCGCATCGCAGCCACCGGCGCGCCGGCCGAAATCGTCACGGCGGAGCTCATCGACGAAATTTACGGAATCTCCTGCATGTGCATTCCCGACCCTCACACGGGGCTCCCGCTCGTCGTGCCGCTTGACGCCCGGCAAACCTGACCGCCGGCCGGCGGTCAGGCGCGCGAGCCCGGCTGCGCATACCGTCCGCAGCGCAAACCATTCGCAGCGCGAGCCGTCCGCCCCCCCCGATCCCTCCGCCGCGCAACCCATCCTCCACGCACCATCCACCGCGCAGCCCATCGGCCGCGCAGACCAAACAAAGCAGACAATTCAAAGAAAGGTCAGAAATGCCTGACGCAAAAGGAAATGCCGACCATAACGACAACGACGCGCATGCTGGCAGCGGCCCCCACAAACCGCGCGAAGGCCGCGAGCGCCACGAGAAGCATGAACGCCACGAGCACCACGAGCACTCCATAGCCACGGAGGGGCTGCCCGCCGCCATCGTCGTGGAAAAGGTCAGCGACGTCACCCGCTCGATGCGGAGAATACGTTTCGCAGGCCCGGCCGTGGCGGGCTATCTCAGCCGCCCCAGGGTTCCAAACGTCAAGTTGTTCTTCCCCGACGGCCCCGTGCTCGACCTGCCGAAATTCGGCGAGCGCGGGCGGTACGCCTATGCGCCGGGCCAGCGCGAAAGGGTCAGAACGTACACGGTCCGCGCCTACAGCGTGGAGGAATCCTGGATGGACGTCGACTTCGTGCGACACGGCGCGGGCTTGGCCTCCTCCTGGGCGGAGTCCGCCCGTCCGGGAGACGTCATCGGCGCCGTCGGCGGGGGCGGCAGGCTCCCTCGGGCCTGCGA
>CAJPTB010000334.1 GCA_905373325.1 uncultured Ancrocorticia sp. | reverse complement strand
CGACGGCGACGAGGGCGAGGCAACGCTCATGACCGTGCACACCGCGAAGGGGCTGGAATTCCCGGTCGTCTTCGTCACGGGCCTGGAAGACGGGACTTTCCCGCATATGCGCTCGCTCATCGACCCCGCCGAACTGGCGGAGGAACGCCGCCTCGCGTACGTGGCGGTGACCCGGGCGCGTCAGCGGCTTTACATCACGAGGGCCGCTACTCGCGCCTCGTGGGGCGCGCCCCAGGAGTTTCCTCCCTCGCGCTTCATCGAGGAGATTCCTGAGTCTCTCATCGACTGGAGGCGATCCGAATCAAGCGCCGACGCCGTGCGCCGAACGGGCGGGTGGTCCGGAACCTGGGGGAGCGGTGGACGGCGTCGATCCGAAAGCTTCGGCGGAGGCTACGGCGACGAGCTCGACGACGGCCCCGTCGTAGGCTCCGGCAAGGGCTTCGTGCCGGGAAAGCTCGGCGTCGATGCGGCGAGCCGGAAAAGCGCCGGGGCGGCGCGGGGTGCGAACCGGCCGGGGGCGGCTGACGCTTCGGTGAGCGCCGACGAACCCCTGGACTTCGACGCGGCGGCACGCTCCTCGGGCTTCGGCGCGGCCGGCGGGGCGGGGAAGAATGCAGGGCCGTCGGTTCCTGACACCCATGGCCTGGCCGTCGGCGATTCGGTTGTGCACAAGAGCTTTGGCCGCGGCAAGGTCGTCGCCTTCGAGGGGGCCGGGCGCAACACGACAGCCAAGGTGACTTTCTCCAGCGGCCAAACCAAGCGACTGGCTTTGCGACTTTCCCCGGAATTCTGAGCGATTCGCGCGCGGAGGCGCTCCATTGCCGCTTTCGCGTGTGTCTTGCAATGCCGCGTTTGCCGCCTGCCGGTGCCTCAACGGCTGCCGCTTTTTTCTGCGGGCCTAGCAGAGCTTTAGGGCTCTTTCTTTATTCGCGTTTGCCCGTGAGAGCACGGTTGTAGGCCAAGGCTGCGTCGAGCCAGAAGCGCAACTGCTCGTCGTCGGCGACGGACGCCGCAGACGCGCGAATCCATCCCGCTCCCATGGCTCGCCCCGGGCTGATCTCGGCGGGCGACGCTCCCGGGACCTCGCTGAATTTCGCGTCGTCGGCGACGTCGACGCGCACGAGGAGATCTCCGTTCTTGGACGCGTGGACCGCCATTTTCTCATTGACCATGAAAGCCCGACCGCCGAACATCGAGACCTCGCGGACCGCAGTCTCGTCGGCAAGAAGACCGCGCAGGCGGGCGACGAGGAGGTCTCTTTGCCCCGCATCTTTAGACGCGGGGCTTTCAAACCTGCCGTCTTTAGAGTCGTCGCTTGCAGGCATGCCGTTTTTGGAGTCGCCGCTTTCAAACTTGCCGTCCTTGGAGTCGCCGCTTGCACGCATGCCGTCTTTGGAGCCGCCGCTTCGCACGGTACTACGCTTTGTCTGCGGAGGGGCGAAGGAAAGCCGGTCGAAAATCAGCACGCTGTCGACGATCTTTCCCCCTTCGACGGTGAAGCACTCGGCCACGGGCGCGGCATCGGCCACGGCGGTCTGCGGGCAGTAAAACAGTGCGACCCGGTTCCCGTCTGCGAAACTCGCAATGTCGATGAGCCCCGTCAGTCGCGGTGCGAAACCGCCAATGAACTGCTCGTATTCGCTTTTGCCGTGAAGATCGACGCCGGGAGCGCGGCAGGCGACGTCGTCGGCGACGAACGCCATGGCAGCTTCGACGTCGCCGCCGGTCCAAGCGCGATGGTAAGCCTCGACGATCGAGCGGGGCTGGGAATCGGCGGGCGTGACGGGGTTCTTGTGTGACATGGGCGTTCTCCTTATGCCGATTGGCTGTGCTCGTCGAATCGTGTGTTCTTTATTCTTGCATTTCAGCCTACAACGTCGCTCCGTCCGAGACGGTTGGCGCCAGGCGCGGATCTAGGGGAGGAGCCAGTCTTCTTTCTCTCAAACGGTTCCTGGTGGAACAAGGCGCACGGGTCGGCTTCATTGGTTCAGGAAGCGAATGCCCGGGGCGAAAGCTCAATTTTCCTTGCCTAGCTCTCGTCAAGGCCTCGCAGCTGGGGCGAAAGCGCCGCCGGAAGAGGTTTAGGCCCAACCGGCTTGCAAAACGGCTTTCGAGACTCAGGCCCAGATCCCGCGCCAATACTGCGCGGGCGTCACCGAGTCGGCGTCCGCGAGCCGGTTGGCCCAGCGCAGAGGAGCATAGGGGTCGGTCAGAGCCACGCGCCCAATTGCCACGGCGTCGCACCGGCCCGTCACGAGAGCCTGCTCCGCCTGCTCCCCGCTGGAAATGAGGCCGACGCCGACGACCTTCGCCTGGCTCCCCGAGACCGCCCGCTTGACGTCAGCGGCCAGCGGCAACTGGTATCCGGGCCCCACCGGGATTTCGGCGGGAAGGAGGCCCCCCGAAGAAACGTGGAGGACATCGACGCCGTGGGCGACGAGAGCTTCTGCGGTGCGGCATGTTGCCTCGGAGTCGATCCCGCCGTCGATCCAGTCGGCTGCAGACAGGCGGACGCACAGGACCTTGTCGCCGATCGCCGATCGGACGGCGTCGACTATGCGAATGAGGAACCGTCGCCGATTCTCCTCGCTGCCGCCAAATTGCCCGCTTGGAGAACACG
>CAJPTB010000333.1 GCA_905373325.1 uncultured Ancrocorticia sp. | reverse complement strand
GGGGTCACGCGCGAGTCGGGCTTCGATATCACCGCCGCCCGCCGAGGCCGATGACGACGTCGCGCAGGGAGCGATCGTTCATGTCGATCGAGCGGCGGATGGCGACGGTGCGGGGGTCGATGTCATGAGTGCCGAAATGCAGCGCGTTGTCCGCCATCGCGGCGAGCAGATTGTTGGCCTCGGCGATGGCCGCAAAATCGCCGGTGAAGTGGAGGTTGATCTCGTCGCCGGGCGTGACCTGGGCCCTCCCCCCGCCGACGGCGCCGCCCTTGATGCCGAACACCGGCCCCATCGAGGGCTCGCGAAGGGCGAGCACCGGGCGCTTGCCTAGCCGCGCCAATCCGTCGGCCAAGCCGATCGACGTCGTCGTCTTCCCCTCGCCGGCCGGCGTCGGGGAAATTGCGGTGACGAGGACGAGCTTTGAATCCCGCTCGGGCAGCGAGCGCAGGTAATCGAGGTCGATCTTGGCCTTGCCGTGGCCGTAGACGAGAACGTGCTCGTCGGGGACCCCGAGGTCCGCGGCCACGCGCCGTATGGGTCTGGGCTCGACGGGCCGAGCTCCCTCGGCTTTGGCCTCGCCTTGAACCACGCCCGCTTCGGCGGAGGAGGGCGAAGCGGCTTCGGCCGTCTTGGCGCCATTCGCACCCCGGTTCGCCTCACCCTGGTTGGTCAGATCGTTGCCCACATCAACTCCTTGCTCGCGGAACTTTGCTCGCGGAGCCACCGACCTTTCCCGCCGACGGCAAGAACTAATATACCACACACAACACACAAACGAAAATGGCGTCCGTACGGAAGTTTTTCAAAGTCCGACGTTCGGAGTCGCCCTTCACCTCGCCCGCTTGCATGCACAAGTTAGAACGCATTGCCGCGCGCTTTAAGGTAGGCCGGACAGGCGCATTCTAACGACAGATTTCACATTATGAAACCTCTAGATTTCGTCCCGAAATGCGTGTAGGTTCATCTCATACGTCGTTCACGCCGGTTTGCCGACAGGCAATCCGATTCATGCGAATGGGAGAAAAATGAGCAAGTTCGCCATCGACGAAGACGAAATGGACGACCTCGGAGAGGGCCTCGACTCTCTATCCGAGGTCTACGACGACGTCGAAACGCCGTGCCCGGTCCCGGCCTTCGGCCATCCATCCCTCGACGAAGCCTACAGAGAATTCGCCGACGCGGCGACGGAGAGGATCGGAGGGCTGAGCGATTGGTGCGAGGAGACATCGGAGGCGGTGTCCGACACCTCGCAGATGGCCGAGGAAACCGACGGCGAATGGGCCAAGCAGTTCACGTCGAATGGGCCAAGCAGTTCACGTCGCAAGTGCAAAAGTTCCAATGAGGGGCCCGCGAAGCCCTAGGCGCTGCCAGAAGGCCGGCAATGCGGAACGACGAGGCCTTGCCGAACGGCAAAACAACGCCTGACGATCGGCGTTGCGAAATCAAGCCGGCGCCGCAGAAGTGAAACGGCGCCGCACAACGACAAGGCAAACGCGAAATCAAGGAGTTGACTGCAATGGAAAAGTTCGCCGACTGCATACCGGAGTTTCCGAGGCGCTCGCCCGGCGTATTCACTCTGCACCACAAGCTCATTTCGATGAAAGCGATCAGAGGGCGCGCATCGTCGGATTGTCCGAATCCTCGGTTTTTCGCCCCGGGATCGGGAATCAACCGTCCTACACCGTCTCGAATATTCGCTATTCCGACGGAAGAATGACGGTTACCCTGCAGGGCGGGTACCCCGCCGATAGCGTTGATACGCCTGACAGTTCCCGTGTAACGTCAATGTCTCGCGACCTGGAAGCGGGCGAATGCATCGACCATCCGGGGGTCGGGGCCTTCACTCTCATGTACGTCAATCCAATCGTCATTCCCTTCGCCGTAGGCGGCGGTCCTACGGCGACATTCCAATTTGTTCCCGCGCCCGGATTCATCGCCTACTGGGATAAAGAAAGCGAGGTGAACCGATGAAGAAACGCCGGAAAGTCCTCGCCGCCTTGATCAGCCTCCTGGCTCTGGCGGCAAGCATGCGGATCGTCTATGTCTCCGGATTCCTCACACACAAACACTCAGTCCGAAACACCCACGTTTTCACAAAGAAAAGCACCCCTTTCAGCTGCCACGGAATTAAAGTCTCGGCCAGCGATGGACACGAAGGCTGGTTCCACCCCGACGTTGACCGCAATGTCACCTTTTATGTCGGCGACCCTCGCATCGAACGTTGGCACAAACGGGCAATAATCGCAATCTCGGTCAAAAGCCACACTCGAGACACTACAGAGACCTCAGGGGAAGCTGATCTTGCCTTGGGAGAGTCCTTTACGTTCGAAGGAGTCGGCACCATCACTTTGCTCGACGTCGGGATCTACTGGCTTGAATTCATGCTCGGCAGAGACAAAGCAGGAGACACCGCGACCTACTGCTTCGAACCCGCCCCCGGATTCAACGTAGGCGACGACTACAAAAGCCTCTACCAAAAACAACATCCGGACGCCCCCACACCCTGGCCTACGACCCCTGCCAAACAAACAGAAACAACTCCCCTCCCGACCGACTGATAAAAGCCAACTGACGAGCCAAACTCAAGCCAATCAGAGAAACAAACCGCGAGCGGAACCGATAACAAGCCCGCCGTTCCGAAT
>CAJPTB010000332.1 GCA_905373325.1 uncultured Ancrocorticia sp. | reverse complement strand
GTGCTACGGCGGCGACATCACCCGCAAGCGCAAACTTTTGGAAAAGCAGAAAGAGGGAAAGAAGCGGATGAAGTCGATCGGCCGCGTCGACGTGCCGCAGGAGGCCTTCGTGGCCGCGCTCACCTCGGACGCTCCGAAGAAATGAGGGCGGCCTGTGCCGTCCTGCTCGGCCGTTTCCCCGGGGAAGGCGGAATGGGCCGACTGCCGCGGACCGGAGAATGTCAGTTCGGACGAGAAGACGCTTGTCGGACTAGACGAGAACTGGAAGGTTGGAGAAGATGCCAGACGTCGAGACGATCGAGATAACCCGGGCCGCGAGCGAGCCTGCGATTGCCGAGGGCACGTGCATGGACGTGGAGGCCGTATGCGCGATGGCGGACGTCCACGCCGACGACGGCGCCGTCGGCGTGACAGCGATCGACAAGCGGCCTGCGGCCTTTCCCGTCACGGTGCACGCGCTCGGAATCCGCGGGGACATCCAAGCCGACAGGAAGCATCACGGGGGAGCCGACAAGGCGCTGTACGCCTTTGCGCAGGGAGAAGCCGAATACTGGTCGGCGGTTTTGGAGCGCGAGATTCCGTTCGGATTTTTCGGTGAGAATCTGAGGGTGAGCGGATCCGTCGACGCTTTCGAGTTCGGCGCGCGCATAAGGCTGGGCGAGGTCGAAATGGAGGCGACGGGCCCCCGCACGCCCTGCATGACGTTTGCCAGGTGGATGGGGCGCCCGCATTTCGTCAAGGAGTTTTCCCAGCGTGGGAGGCACGGAGTGTACTTGCGAGTTCTGAAGGCGGGAAAAATCGAAGCGATGGACAGGATCGAAGTGATCTCGACCCCCGGACACGGCGTGACCATCGCCGATTGGGTGGCTGAGCCGACAGTTGAGCGGGCGGATGCGCTGCTCGAGAGTCAGCGTGCGGGGCGGATGTCGATCGCCCAGTACGCAGCCAAGTATGTGAACGCCGTGGCGGGGCGAAGGAATGCATGACGTGGCCGACGACGATTTGAAAGGCTCGGCGGCGAACCCCGAAGCGCGGCGCTGCCCGGCGCGCATCAAGTCTTTTTCGCGGCGAGGCGGCCGAATGGTGCGCCAGTACCAGGCGGTGCTCGACGAGCACGGCCCCTTCTACATCCTCGACCTACCCGAAGGCGATTCGCCGACGACGATCGCGCCGAATGCGCGAGTGGATCTGCGGGCCGTCTTCGGCAACGAGGCGCCGATCGTCGTCGAGATAGGGCCAGGATCGGGCGAACAGCTCACTTCCTATGCGAAAGAGCATCCCGATCGAAACATTCTGGCCTTCGAGGCCTGGCACGTCGGCGTCGCCCGATGCGTCGCGAACGCGGTGCGCAAGGGCGTGACGAACGTGCGGATCGTCGAGGCCGACGCCGCGCAGGCGCTGCCCGTGATATTCGCCGACCCGGAGGCTCCCCGGGCCAGCGAGCTGTGGACGTTCTTTCCCGACCCCTGGCGCAAATCCCGACATCGCAAACGCCGCCTGATCGCGGGCCCGTTCATCGCCGAGGCGGCGAAGATCCTGGAAATCGGCGGCCTGTGGCGGCTCGCGACGGATTGGGACGACTACGCCTGGCAGATGCGCGACGAGCTCGAGGCAAGCGACTCCTTCGCCAACCTCCACGCGGGGGAGCGGCCCGATCCGAACGACCGCGAGCCCGCCCGCGGCGGCTTCGCCCCGAGGTGGGACGGACGCGTCATGACGCGCTTCGAACGGCGGGGAGTCGAGGCCGGCCGCACGATCCACGACCTGACTTTCCGCCGTGGCTGACCTTCCCGACGGAGAAGAGGCGCCGAAGGACGGCGCCCTGCCGAACCCGGACGTCTCCGGCGGGCTGAGCGCGTACGTCCACGTGCCGTTTTGCGCCGTCAGATGCGGGTACTGCGATTTCAACACGTACACCAACCTCGACTTCGGGCCGGGGGCTTCGACGTCGGACTTCCCCGAATCCCTGGCGCGGGAGATCGCCCTGAGCCGCAACGTCCTTCGGGGCGGTGAGGCCGCGCCGCTGATCGACACCGTGTTCTTCGGCGGCGGGACACCCACGATGCTCGACCCCGGGCAGCTGGGCTCGGTGCTGGCCGCCCTCGACGCCGCTTTCGGCCTGCGCGAGGGGGCGGAGGCCACCACCGAGGCGAATCCCGAATCAGTGGATCGCGAGAGCCTTTTTCGGCTTGCCGACGCCGGGTTCACAAGGGTCTCCTTCGGCATGCAGTCGGCCGTCGTATCGGTGCTCGCGACGCTCGACCGGAGGCATACGCCCGGGCAGGTCGAGCGCGCTGTCGGCTGGGCGCGCGAGGCTGGGCTCGATGTGTCCGTCGATCTCATCTACGGCGCCCCGGGCGAGACGATGGGGCAGTGGCGGCGGTCGATAGAGGCGGCGATCGCGCTTGAGCCGGATCACCTGAGCGCCTACGCGCTGACGGTTGAGCCGGAAACCAAGATGGGCGCGCAGGCCGCGCGGGGCGTCATCCAGCTTCCCGACCCGGACGAGCTAGCGGATAAATACGAGGCCGCGGACGAAGCCTTCGAGGCGGCCGGATACCGCTGGTATGAGATATCGAATTGGGCCCGCGGCGGGCGCGAATGCCGCCACAATCGGGTGTACTGGGGCGGCGGAAACTGGTGGGGCTACGGCCCGGGAGCGCA
>CAJPTB010000331.1 GCA_905373325.1 uncultured Ancrocorticia sp. | reverse complement strand
CCTTGAGCACTTCGAGCAGTTTTTTGCTCGTTATGCCCAATTCCTTGGCGAGTTCGTCAAGTCCGCCTCGTCGACTATCGAGGCGCCCGTCGTGCGCAAAGCGCACGAATACATCGAAGCTCACCCCGAGCTCGTTGAAAAGAAGAAGAAATCCGCCAAGAAGCCCGTTTCTCAGGTCAAGGCCGCCAAGTCGGGGGAGCGCCCCGCCGCCCCCGAGGCCGAAAAGGCCGGCGCAGCGGGCTCCCGGAGCCCCTCTCAAGCCCGTGCGCCGCAAGGCAAGGAGGAGCCAGGCGACGTCTCGACGTCGGCGCAGGCGTCCCCCGCAGCCCAGCAGACCGCGCCCACAGCCCAAGACGGCGGAGCGCCGGTTCCGGGGCCCAAGCCCGGACCCGCCGCTGCGGCGCCCAAGGCCAAGGCTCCCGAGGAGAAAGCGGACAAGCCGCGTGAAGCGGCAGGGGCGAAGGCCGCCAAGTCCGCCGCGCCCAAGCCCGGCGCTCCCAAGCCGTCCGCGCCCAAACCGGCCGCGGAAAAGTCCAAGGCGCCTAAGCCGTCGAATCCGAAGAAGAAGCGTTCCGGCGGCGGGGGGCCGAAGCCTCAGGCGCCGCGCCCCGGCAACAACCCGTTCGCGCCCGCGCAGGGAATGCCGCGCCCCGGCGGCGGTCAGCGTCAGCAGGGCAAGCCCGGAGGCCGCTCAGGCTCCTCGCGCCCGCGTTCCGGCGCTCAGCGCCCCAACCCGAGCATGATGCCCGACAGGTCGTCCGCCCAGCCGGCGGGGCGTTCCTCCTCAGGCGGCAACAGGGGACGCTCCGGAGGCCCGGGCCGCGGCGGTCCAGGCGGGCCCGGAAACCGCGGCGGCGGCTTCACACGCTCCGGCGGGAAGTCCCGCGGCGGCTCGACGGCCGGCGCGTTCGGACGTCAAGGCGGGCGCCCCTCGCGCGGCCGCAAATCGAGAAGGGCCAAGCGCGAAGAGTTCGAGGCGCAGTCCTCTCCCATGGTCGCAGGAATCGAGGTTCCCCGCGGCGACGGCTCCACGGTGGTCCGGGTTCGCGCAGGCGCCTCCCTCGCCGACTTCGCCGAGCGCATCGGCGCAAGCTCGGCCGCCCTCATCGCCGTTCTGTTCCGCATGGGCGAAATGGCCACGGCCAATCAATCGCTCGACGAAGACACGTTCACTCTGCTCGGAGCCGAGCTCGGCTACGACGTCCAGATCCTTTCGCCCGAAGACGAGGACCGCGAGATCCTCGAGGCCTTCGACATCGACCTCGAGGCGGAGGACGAGGCCGAGGACGACGAGGACCTCGTCGCACGGCCCCCGGTCGTCACCGTCATGGGCCACGTCGACCACGGCAAGACGAAGCTGCTGGACGCGATCCGCTCGACTCACGTCATCGACACCGAGCACGGCGGCATCACGCAGCACATCGGCGCCTACCAGGTGCATCTCGAGTACGAGGGCCAGGACAGGGCGATCACGTTCATCGACACGCCCGGCCACGAGGCCTTCACCCAGATGCGTGCGCGAGGGGCCGACGTCACCGACATCGCCGTGCTCGTCGTAGCAGCGGACGACGGCGTCATGCCCCAGACGATCGAGGCCGTCAACCATGCGCAGGCGGCGGGCGTCAAGATCATCGTCGCGGTCAACAAGATCGACGTGGACGGCGCCAATCCGGAGAAGATCCGCGGCCAGCTGACCGAGTACGGGATCGTCACGGAAGAGTACGGAGGCGACACGATGTTCGTCGACATCTCCGCGAAACTGCGCACCGGCATCGACGATCTGCTCGAGGCCATCCTCTACACGGCCGACGCCGACCTCGATCTGCGCGCCAACCCGAACCGGGACGCCCGCGGCGTCGCGATCGAGGCAAAGCTCGACCAGGGCCGGGGCGCCGTCGTCACGGCGCTCGTCCAGACGGGCACGCTCCGCATCGGCGACTCCCTCGTCGTCGGGACGGCTCACGGCCGAGTCAGGGCGATGTTCGACGACGACGGAAGCGCGGTCGAAGAGGCCGAGCCTTCGCGCCCCGTGCAGATCTTGGGAATGTCCACAGTTCCCGCCGCGGGCGACTCCTTCCTCGTCGCGCCCGACGACCGCACTGCCCGCCAGATCGCGGACAAACGCGAAGCGGCCCAGCGCGCGGCAACGCTTGCCAAGCGCCGCAAGCGGATCTCGCTGGAGAACCTCAACGACGCCCTCAAGCAGGGGACGGTGCAGACGCTCAACCTCATCATCAAGGGAGACGCGTCCGGCTCCGTCGAAGCCCTCGAAAGCTCGCTCCTCGAGCTGGAGGTCGGCGACGAGGTCGCGCTGCAGATCATCCACCGCGGCGTCGGCGCCATCACCCAGAACGACGTCAACCTCGCCACCGTCGACAACGCGATCATTATCGGATTCAACGTTCGCCCGGCCGAACGCGTCCAGGAGATCGCCGACCGCGAGGGCGTCGACATGAAGTTCTACTCGGTCATCTACTCGGCCATCGAAGACGTCGAAGCCGCCCTCAAGGGCATGCTCAAGCCGATCTTCGAGGAGGTTCAGCTGGCCGCGGCCGAAATCCGCCAGGTGTTCCGCTCCGGCAAGTTCGGAAACATCGCGGGTTCGATCGTGCGCTCAGGCACGATTCGACGCGGCGCGAAGGCCCGCTTGGTCCGCGACGGCGTCG
>CAJPTB010000330.1 GCA_905373325.1 uncultured Ancrocorticia sp. | reverse complement strand
CCCCCGCGCCCCAAGCGACGCAGCCTCCCGCGGCGTCGCCGCAACCCGCCCAACCTCAGCCGGCTCAGCCGCAGCCTTCGCCGACGCGCGCCACGCCGCGCACGTTGGGGCCCTTTCGGATCTACCCCAATCCGCCCAGACGCATAAAGCACACTCCGAAGCCGCCGGCGACGCAGCAGCCGAGCGACGACGATGACGACGATGACGACGCCTCTCGCCACTATGGACGCTGGCGGTGCGACAGGCGGGGGCGCTGCTGGGTCGAAGGGCGCCGCGGACACCATGGGCATCACGGCCACCGTCACTGGCACGACGACGATGACGAGGATGACGACGACTGACCTCGCGTACCATTGGACGCATGGCAAAAATCGTCGTCTCCGTCCCTTCTCGACCGTACGCGAAGGCGCTTAACGGGCTCGCCGTCGACGTCGTCGAGTGGACGATAGACGCCCCCTGCGGGCGCACGGACCTCGACATGGTCGTCGTTCCGGCCTACAAGCCCTTCTCCTCATTGAGGCATCTGGCGGGAAACAAGCCGGCGCTCGTCCAATTGCCGTCAATTGGGTACGACGGCGTCGAACAGGCAGTTCCCAAAGGGTTCCTGGTCGCCAACGCGGCGGGCGTCCACGAGACGGCGACGGCGGAGCTCGCCGTCGGCTCGATCATCGCCGTGCTGCGCAAGCTCCCCGACGCGGTCCGCAATCAGGGCCGCCGTCTGTGGCAGCGCGAGGACGCCCGCGGGTTGGCCGATTCGACGGTTCTCATCGTCGGGGCCGGAGGGGTCGCAAACGCCATAGCCGACAGGCTCGCACCGTTTGAGGTCGACGTGCGCCGCGTCGGGCGCAGCGGAAGAACCGACGCGCGCGGGCCGGTCCGCGCCGCCTCCGGGCTCGCGGAGCTGCTGCCGGCGGCCGACGTCGTGATCCTCGCCGTTCCCCTTACGGACGCGACGCGCCGCCTGGCCGACGACGCCTTCCTTTCGCGGATGCGCGACGGCGCGGTCCTCGTCAATGTGGCGCGGGGCGCAGTGGCGGACACGGAGGCGCTTCTCAAGCATTCGGACAGGCTCGCGCTCGTGCTTGACGTGACCGATCCCGAGCCCCTGCCCGAGGGCCATCCGCTGTGGGAGAAGGCCGCGCTCATCACGCCGCACGCGGGCGGCGCCTCCGCCGCTTTCGCGCCGCGGATCGAGGCGCTCGTGCGTCGGCAGGCCGAGCGGCTAATAGCCGGGGACTGTCCGGAAAACGTCGTCCTCCGGCCGTGACCGGGACATCGGCCGCCCGCATTTCGCAGTCCTGCGCGCACGGCGGGCTCCCGCTCGCCCACCCCGACCGTCGCGTCAGCGTTTGCCTCCCTTTTTCCGCTTTTCCCGCACGCGCACGGAGATCTCGATGGGGGTTCCGGCAAAGCCGAAAGCCTCGCGTATCTTGTTTTCGACGAACCTGCGATAGCCCGCTTCAATGAAGCCGCTCGCAAACAGGACGAAACGCGGCGGGCGCGTGCTCGCCTGGGTTGCGAACAGGATGCGCGGCTGCCTGCCCGATCGCACGGGATGCGGATGCGCCGCCGCAAGCTCGCCGAGGAAGGCGTTGAGCTTGCCCGTGGGAACGCGGGTCTCCCAGGAGTCGAGAGCCGTGTCCATGGCTCGGGTCAGCCGATTCGTGTGCCACCCCGTCGCGGCCGAAAGGTTGACGCGCTCGGCCCACTGGATCTGCACAAGGTCGCGCTCCATTTCGCGGTCGAGTTCGCGGCGTCGATATTCGTCGACCAGGTCCCACTTGTTGCACACGATGACGAGAGCGCGCCCGGCGTCGATCGCCTGCTGCATCACCCGGATGTCCTGCTCGGTCAAGGGCTCGGAGGCGTCGATGAGAACGAGGGCCAGCTCAGCCTTGCCCAATGCGCCGCGCGTGCGCAGCGAAGCGTAGAAATCCGCGCCCTTCGTCTGATGGACGCGGCGCCGGATGCCCGCGGTGTCCACGAATATCCACGTCTGCCCGTCAAGCTCGATCGCCTCGTCGACCGGATCGCGCGTCGTTCCGGCGGTCGGATCGACGACGACCCGCTCCGACCCCGCCAGTCTGTTCAAAAGCGAGGATTTGCCGACGTTCGGCCTGCCGAGAAGCGCGACCCGCCGCGGCCCCTCCGGCAGGGCGTCCGCAACGGCCGAGCGCTCGGGCAGGGCGGCCAGCACGGCGTCGAGCAGGTCGCCCGTCCCCCGCCCGTGCAGGGCCGAGATCGGGTACGGCTCGCCCAGGCCCAATCCCCACAGCACCGCCGCGTCGGATTCCTGCATCGGAGAGTCGACCTTGTTCGCGGCGAGGACCACGGGCCGTTTGCTCCGGCGGAGCAGCTTGACGATGTCGGCGTCGGCGTCCGTGATTCCGACATTCGCGTCGACGACGAGCACGACGGCGTCCGCCGCCTGTATGGCGGCCTCGGCCTGACGGGCGACGGAAGCGTCGATGCCGGCGACGTCGATCTCCCAGCCGCCGGTGTCCACGAGCGTGAAATCGCGGCCGGCCCAGGACGCGGGGTAGCCCACGCGGTCGCGCGTCACACCGGGGACATCCTGGACGACCGCGACGCGACGCCCCACGATGCGGTTGACGAGGGTCGATTTTCCGACGTTGGGCCTGCCCACGACGGCCAGCACCGGCGGGGCCGCAGGCCGGTCTG
>CAJPTB010000329.1 GCA_905373325.1 uncultured Ancrocorticia sp. | reverse complement strand
GACCGGCGCGCCCGTGGTCGACGGCGTCGCCGCGGCCGTCAAGCTCGCCGAATCCCTCGTGGGGCTCGGCTTGAAGACGGCGAAGGTGCGCACGTACGCACCGCCGCGGCCCAAGACAATCGTCTCTTGGCCGCTGTCGCGCCACATCTCACGAGGCGGATCGAGCGCGCAGCGAGATTCGTCGGGCCGTCGCGCCTAAAGCCCGCCGCGTTGCGGCGTCTGTCACGCACAACCGAATCTGTCACGCACAACCAAATCCATCACGCAACAAGTCGGCGGCGTCCGCATCACGCAATTCAGCGGACGCAGCCGAACCGGACCGAAAGGTCCGCTGGCCCTTCCCGTCACCCCGCGGGCTGCGGCCGACTCCTACATCGCGGGGGAGTTCCGAAAGGGACGCCGCCGGTTTGCGGCGAGGACGCCGCAAACCGCCTACAGAAAGGAATTCCGTGAGTACACAAGTTCCCGAGGGCCTTTCGCCACGGCTGTACAACGAGGACCTGGCTCCGGCCGAACAACGAACCTGGACGTTCTACTCCCTTTTCGCCATGTGGATGTCGGACATCCACTCGATCGGCGGATACACCTTCGCCGCGGGGCTCTTCGGCTTGGGGCTGGGCGCCGGAAACGTTTTCTTGTCGCTGACTTTCGGCATCATCGTCGCCTTCATGCTCATGAACCTCTCAGGTTGGATGGGGCAGGCGACGGGACTGCCGTACCCGGTTCTCGCGCGCATCGCCTTCGGCACCTTCGGCGCCAACGTCCCCGCGCTCATCCGAGGCTTCGTCGCCATCGCCTGGTACGGCATCCAAACATATCTCGCCTCCCACGCCGTCGTCATCCTCGTGCTCAAGCTCGTTCCCGGCATCAAAGGCACCGTCTGGACAACGACGGACATCCTGGGCCTGTCGCTGATCGGATGGGTAGCCTTTCTCCTTATGTGGGCGCTCCAGCTTTTGCTGCTGCGCAACGGCATGGAGACGATTCGCCGCTTCCAGGACTGGGCGGGGCCGGCCGTGTGGGTGGTCATGGCTCTTCTCACCGTCTACATTCTCTACCAAGCCGATTGGCAGGTGAACCTCGATCTCAGCAATGCGACGCCGAAGTTCGGAACGCTTCACGCATTCCTCGCGGCCACGGCTTTGACGGTCAGCTACTTCTCCACGCTCATGCTCAACTTCTGCGACTTTTCGCGCAATGCGCCAGATCGCCGTTCGGTCACGCGGGCCAATCTGTGGGGACTTCCCGTCAACTTCATCGCCTTCTCGGTGGTCTCCGTGCTTGTCACGGCGGGAACCCTCAAAGTCTATGGAAAGTACATCTACGACCCCGTCGAGGTGGTCGGCCGCATCGACTCGGTGCTGGCCGCGATCCTTGGGGCGATCACCTTCGCGGTGGCGACCCTCGGTATCAACGTCGTGGCAAACTTCGTCTCGCCGGCGTACGACTTGGCCAACGCCGCCCCCAAGCACATCGACTTCAAGAAGGGCGGCCTAATCTCGGCCTGCATCGCCCTGGTCATCCTTCCCTGGCAGCTGTTCAAGAACCCCGTTGTCGTCAACATCTTCCTCGAAGGAGTCGGGGCGGTGCTCGGACCGCTGTTCGGGATCATCATGGTCGACTATTTCATCTTGCGCAGGCAGAAGGTCCTCGTGCTGGATCTGTTCAAGGAAGAGGGGCACTACACCTACGCCAAAGGCTGGAACATGAAGGCCATATGGGTGACCGTGGGATCCTCGATCGTCTCCGCGGCCTTCGTGATCCTCGGAGTCCTCGCGAAGACGGACGGCCCCTTTGCGAAGGGAGGCAAGGCCGCCCTTGACATGCCGTTCTTCGAGGCCGCCTCCTCCTTCTCATGGTTCATAGGCGCGGCCCTCGGCGGCCTTCTGACCTACCTGACGATGAGGAACGACGATTCCCTTCGCAAGTCCGTAGCCGCCGCAACGGACGCCGAAGCCGAGAACGCGAACGAGGCCGTCCAGGCTTAAAATTGAGCGGGGCGGTCGGCCTCCGCCGAGAGGGCGCCGGCGATGTCGTCGGCTGTGCAATACAGCGTCGGAACTATCGAGTTTTTGATGAGGTAGTCCGTGATGCGCTCGGCGGGGGCCGAAACGGAGACGGCGAGATACAGATCGCCGGGAACCGGAACGGCCACGCAGCGCAGCCCGCGTTCGTGTTCGCCGTTGTCGAGCGCGTAGGAGCGTTCGCGGGTCAGTTCGATTTCCCGTATGAGTTTGTCCTTGTCGGTGATCGTCGTCGGCGTGAAGGCACGCAGCTGGGTCCGTTCGATCGTCGCGAGAGCCTGAGCGTGGGGCATGGCCGCGAGAATCGCCTTGCCGACGCCGGTGGCGTGGAGGGAGACCTGGTTTCCGACCTCGGTGAACATGCGCCGTGCGCGCTCGGAGGGGACGTGGGAGATGTATCGCGCATAGTCTTGGTCGAGCATCGCCACAGAAACCGATTCGTCCAGGGTGACGACGGCTTTCGTGAGAATCGGGCGGAGGGCCACCCCGAGGGCGCCGCCCGCATAGCGCGAAAGTGAGATGAGCCGGGTGCCCAGGGCATACTTCCTGTGCGGCGTCTGATAGATGTAACCGCTGGCCATGAGCGTGCGCAGGAGGCGATGGGCGGTGGGCCTCGGCAGCTTCGCCTGTTTGCAAATGTCCGTCATGCTGATCGGCGAACCGGCGGAGGCGACGATCTCGAGTATGCC
>CAJPTB010000328.1 GCA_905373325.1 uncultured Ancrocorticia sp. | reverse complement strand
CCCCGTGGGAAGCCGACGAGGAAGTGCTCGTTCCCGACGACCAAGCTCTGATGCCGGGTCTGATCGACATTCACGTTCACGTCAACGAACCGGGCCGCACGGAATGGGAAGGGTATGAGACGGCCACTCGGGCCGCCGCGGCGGGAGGATTCACGACCCTCGTCGACATGCCCTTGAATTCGAGCCCGTGCACCACCTCGCTCGAAAATCTCGAGCTGAAGAAAGAGGCGGCGCGCGGCAAGCTTTCCATGGACGTCGGCTTCTGGGGCGGCGTCATACCGGGGAACATCGGGGAGCTGCGGCCCATGTGGGAAGCCGGAGTCTTCGGGTTTAAATGCTTCCTCGGCGATTCGGGGCTCGACGAGTACCCGTACGTCGACCGGCCCACGCTGCTGGCGGCGATGAAGGAGATCGCCTCTTTCGGTGGCCTGCTCATCATTCACGCGGAGGACGCCTCGATCCTCGACTCCGCACCGGGGTGCGACGGACGCTCCTACGAGGCTTTCATGAACTCCCATCCCGCCGAAGCGGAGAACGCCTCGATCGATTTCGTCGTCGAAGCCGTTCGCCAGACGGGGTGCCGCGCGCACATCCTGCACCTCGGCTCGGCGGGCGCCGTCGATTCCATTCGGAGGGCCAAGGCCGAAGGCCTGCCGCTCACGGTCGAGACGGCGCCGCACTACTTGACCTTCGACGCCGAAGAGATACCCGACGGCGCCACCGAGTACAAGTGCTGCCCGCCCCTGCGCGGACATGACAACCGAATGGACCTGTGGAAGGCGCTCCAAGAGGGCGTCATCGACCTCGTCGCCTCGGACCATTCGCCGTCCACAGCCGAGCTCAAGCACCTCGACACCGGAGACTTCGGCGCCGCATGGGGCGGCATCTCCTCGGTTCAACTCGGTTTTTCCGCAGTGTGGACGGAGGGCCGCAAGCTCGGGGCGAGCCTCGGCGACGTCGCCCGGTGGCAAGGCGCGAACCCGGCGGCGACCGTCGGCCTCGCGGGCAAGGGATCCATCGAGGTCGGGGCGGCCGCCGATCTCATCGCGGTGGCCCCGGACGAGACCTTCGTCGTCGACAAGGACAGGCTCTTCCACAAAAACCCTGTATCCCCTTACCACGGAAGGGAACTCGCCGGCGTCGTCAAGGCGACGTGGCTGGCGGGCGAGCCCGTCGAGCCGCACGGCCTTGCGCGCGGGCGTCAAATCACGCGTGACAACAAGTAAACACCAAGCCATATTCCACTAAGGAGGAACTCACGTGGCACCACTTCCTATGCAGTCGATCAAGTCTCTCATCCGGGAGGTCGACTTCGAGGGGCAGAGTTTCATCTCGATCAATTCGATGACGAACGACCAGCTGCTCGCGCTCTTCGAGCTCGGACGCAACCTCGAGCTGCAGAACCGCGGAAACTGGCAGTTGTACCCCGACGCCATCGTCTCCCTTCTCTTCTTCCAGCCCTCGACGCGCACGCGCATGAGCTTCGAGACGGCGATGTACCGCATGGGCGGCAACGTCATCGTCGAAAACACCCCGCAGACGACGTCGTCGATCGCGAAGGAAGAGTCGCTGGCGGACATGCTCCGCTGCGTCTCCCAGTATGCCAACGTCATCGTGCTGCGCCACCCGAACGACGTCGATGCGCGCGAAGGCGCGTCGTACAGCTCCGCGCCGGTCATCAACGGCGGCTGGGGCCACTGGGAGCATCCGACCCAGGCGCTGCTCGACCTGTACACCCTGTGGCGCAAGTTCGGCCACATCGAGGGGCTCAAGGTCACGGTGGCCGCCGCGGACATGATCGAGGCGCGCACCGGCCACTCGATGGCGCAGGGCCTGGCGCGTCTGGGCGCCGAGGTGACCATCGCCTCTCCCAAGGACAAAGCCGTTCCCCGTGAGGTCATCGAGAACATCAAGAAGAACTACCCGAACGCAAAGCTCGAGGAGGCCTACGACTTCGAGAAGGACTCCTTCAACGAGTTCATTCGGGACAAAGACCTCGTCTACCTGCCCGGCTGCTCGGCTCCCGCCGGCGCCACCGCCGAGGCCTTCAAGAAGGTGATGGACGACTACTTCGTCAAGCACGAGACGCTCGACGAGGAGCGCGAGAAGGGGCACATGATCTATGTGACCCACACGCTTCCGCGCCGCGCGGGCGAGATGGACCTCGCAATCGACGACACCCCGAACCAGCTGTGCTTCGAGTCGATCCTCCACTCGGTGTCGATCCGCATGGCTCTGCTGACCGCAATCCTCGGCGCCTGAGTCGCCGCAAACAAAGCACTTCAAGGAAGGACAAATACAAATGGCAGATTTCGAGATTTTGGCCGGCGGCTACACTTTCAAGGCCGTCTATCATGAGGACATGGCGCCGGAGACGGTCGCCGCCTTCAAGAAACACCTGCTGGGCCTGAAGTCGAAGATCATTCACGTGCGCTGGTCCGGCCAGGCCGGATGGATCCCCTTCGGGGACCTCGATCTGGGCATCGGACACGAGAACGGAACCTGCTACCCGCTTCCCGGCGAGATCGTCATCTACCCGGGAGGAAAATCGGAAACCGAGCTCCTCATCGGGTACGGTTACGTCAACTTCGCCTCGAAGGCCGGCCAGCTCCCTGGCAACCATTTCGCCACGATCGTCGAGGGCAACGAGAACCTCAAGGCTCTTGGCGAGAAGTTCCTGTGGGAAGGCGCCCAGGATATCGAGTTCCGGCCTCTCTGATCGATCGGGGGCGTCTGCGGA
>CAJPTB010000327.1 GCA_905373325.1 uncultured Ancrocorticia sp. | reverse complement strand
GGCGGCGCCTCGCTCGTGTGGGACGCGATCGCCTTCACCGGGGTGCGACGCCGAGGGAAGCGGGCAATCCGGTTCTTGGGCGTGAAGGCCCCGAGCCGAATCTGCCTTCGCGGGGGAGCAAGCCTGACGGGATCTCGATATTCATAAGCCAATAGTGCCTTTATTCCGGGCGATATTGCAGCTTAGGTCCACTATTCTGGATGCAGACGCCAAATTTGGATGCGGGCGCCAGGCGAATCCCAACGGTTAAGCGAGGAGAATCATGAGTCACCTAGTCGACACGGCTGAGATGTACCTCAAGGCCGTGTACGAGCTCGAAGAAGAGGGAATTCCTCCGCTGCGCGCCCGCCTTGTCGAACGCCTCGAGCAGTCGAAGCCGACGGTGTCCGAGACTGTCGCCCGCCTCGAACGAGACGGCCTCATGCACGTCAAGAACAACCGCGTCGTCGCGCTGACGGAAGAGGGCAAACGGCAGGCCACCAGGGTCATGCGCAAGCACCGGCTGGCGGAGCGCCTGCTCCTTGACGTCCTCGGCATGCCCTGGCCCGACGTCCACGAGGAGGCGTGCCGGTGGGAGCACGTCATGTCCGACGCCGTCGAGGAGCGCCTCGAAACGCTCCTCGAGCACACGGACGTCGATCCGTACGGAAACCCGATCCCGGGAGTCGAAGGGGTGGCGAGTAGCGCCGTGCAAAGCGACCTTCGCTCGGTGAAGGACCGCGTCGCCCAAGGCGACCTCGGGGAGGCCGTCATTGTCAGGATCGCCGAAGGCGTGCAGACCGACCCGGACTTCCTCGGCCGGCTCTCGGCCGCCGGGATCGTCCCCGGAGCCCGGGTGAGGATCGAGGACGACGGCGGACGCGTCACGATCGCCTCCTCCGGCGAGGGAGGAAAGTCCGGCGGAGAGGAGCCGGGCAAAGGCGCGCAGTACGGCCGTGAGGTCGCGCTTTCCGACTGGCAGCAGGCCCATCTGTTCGCGAGGTAGCGAAAACGGAGGCTTTGGCTCTTTCGCTGCGAGCAGCCAGCCTTTCTGTTTGCGAGGCAAGCGCCGCACGGGCTGCTCGCTGAAGGCGGCGCGTTTCGCTTTGACGCAGTGCGACGTCGGCGGCTTTGCGCGCTGGGACGCCGCCCCGAGGCTCTTCTGCGGGGCCGACGTCCAAACTCCGAGGCGCAAGAATGTGGCGGAAGGCTCGTTCTGAGCCTTCCGTTTGGGAAATCGTTGCAACGACGCGACAAAAACGTGGTCTCTTCTTGCAATCTCGCCGAAATGTGACATAAGTCCTAAAACTGGGGTAGTAGTTCCGGCAAACGGTCCGATATTGTGAATAAGTCGCGCAAATTCAAGGGTTTTGCGAGAGATGGGTAACGCTCTCCGTTTCTCCGTTTCCCTGTTTGTCACGATCGCCGATAACAAAATCGAAACGTTTGCAACGCGGACTTTTCCCTTCTGCGTCAAGGGAAAGTGCGGTTACGGCGAAGGAGGAAAAGGTGAGTTGTGCCTCGTTCCGTTATCTAAATGTGACAATCGGGAGACGGCCCGTTATTGTTTTACGTGGACAAACAATCCGGGGCTCCCAAGGCCTCGAATTGAATGACGATACGTTTAGGAGAAAACCGAGATGACCGGACGCCATTCGCTCAACCGCGAGGTCGCCCTCAGCGCTCTGAATTCCCCCGCCGGCCGCAGCGTGGCAGCAGCCATGGCCGTTGGAACGATGCTTGGCGTGGCACTGCCCTCCGCCAACGCCGACGAGGGATCGGCCAACGCCGACCTCGCCCCCGTTACCGACCTCAGCGCCGACGAGACGATCACCGACACTTCGGCAGTCAAGGCCCCCGCCGACGCCAACTGGCAGCTCGAGCAGGTCCAGGTTCAGGATGCGCAGGCTTCCGACCAGCAGCCCGCTACCGCTTTCCAGGTCAGCGTTCAGAAGAAGGCAACGCCGGTTGCCGCCCAGCCCGCTGCCGCACAGCAAGCCGGTAGGACGCAGAAGGCGGCTGGCAGCCAGGAATCCGGAAACGTCCAGGGGAACATTCAGCAGGCAAACGCCACCATCACTCGCGGTGCGCGCCCCGCCGCCGCCAACAACGTCAGGCAGCAGCAGGCTGCCGCCCCGGTCGCCCAGGCGGCTCCCGTCGCCCGCACCGCATCCGGAAGCGGCTCGTCGGTTCTTTCGACCGCGATGTCCTACGTCGGTTCGCCGTACCGCTGGGGCGGCACCACGCCCTCCGGCTGGGATTGCATCGGCTTCGTCCGCTACGTCTACGGCAAGTTCGGAGTCTCGATCGGCGGATACACCACTTCCGTCCTTTCCGCCGGCACGAGGGTTCCCTACTCGCAGGCGCAGCCCGGCGACATCCTCTACTGGCCCGGCCACGTCGGCATCTACGCCGGGAACGGCCAGAACGTCGGCGCATGGAACCCCTCGATGGGGACCCGCGTCGGACCCAACTCCTGGGTCGGCGGCACGCCTACCGTGATTCGCGTGCTCCACTGAGCAACTGAGTGTGTCGAAGGGGCCGCCCTAAAGGGGCGGCCCCTTTGCTTGCGTGTCTTCTCTCTTGCGGCCTCTCCGTTTTTCCCGGCGCTGCCGCGCTTCTTTCAAGGCAGCCGTTTTCGAGACCTCGTCGCCTCTCCCGGCCCCGCTTGTTTCGACGTCGCCGTCTCTCGCGGCGCCGTCGCTTCTTTCAGCGTCGCCGCCCCTCCCGCACGGCCAGCCCCAGAGCGATCTTCGACGTCTCCGATC
>CAJPTB010000326.1 GCA_905373325.1 uncultured Ancrocorticia sp. | reverse complement strand
GCCTACGCCGGGGCCGACGGCGAGGGCGCTGCGCCCTTGGAGAGCCTCGCCGAGCGCGCCGATCTTTGCCTTGTAACTGCTCGAGGAATTGGCCTCTTTCAGCTGGGCCCACCGGACCGGGGCTTTGCCCGCCACGGTGGGCAGGCGGCAGCCGTCGTCGATCGTGCGCTGCCCGGACCCAAGGGCAGTCCACCCTTCCACCGGGCACGCGGTCTCGCGGACCGTGCGCACCACGATGTTCGAAACCGCCGCCTTCTTGCCGAATTCGTACAGGTGAGGGGCGGTCTTCCGGGTCACGTCCGTCCAGCTGACTCCCGAGAATCCGACGACGACGACGGAGCCTTTCCCGCCGCCTTCGGCCGCGGGCTTCCCCGCACGAGCCGTTCCCTCCGCGCGAGCTGGCGCGCACACCCCGGCGAGGACCGCGAGCAATGCCACTACAACGAGGATCGTTTGGCGGGCGGAGCGAAGGACCATGAGACCAGCCTATCGGAAGCGGCGCAGGCGGCATGCACTGCGGCCAAGCGCGCCTACCCCTCAAATCCGCGAGATCGCCCGGCGAATCCTGGGGTTTGCGCTCGGTCTCACGGCGTCCCGCAGATCGGTGAAATCGCCCAAGCGTCGACGCCGTCGAGGCTGCCGAGCGAAAACGACCTGCGGATGCGAGAGAGTCCTGCCAACGCGAAAACGACCTGCGGATGCGTGAGAGCCCTGCCGATGCGAAAACGCCCTACGGATGCGTGAGAGCCCTGCCGATGCGAGAACACCCTACGGATGCGTGAGAGCCCTGCCGATGCGAGAACACCCTGCCGATGCGTGAAATCGCGGAAGAAAACGGCATGCGGCGGTCCGCGGCCAGGCCAAGGCGTCGCCCACATTTCGGAGGGTTGGCCCGTCCGCGGGGAAACCGGCAGGTAAAGTGTGCGAGCGAGAAGAAAGCGCGCGAGCGAGAAGAAAGCGGGCGGAAGGAGACCAATGAGCGCGACAAAGCAGGCCCCCCTGCGCTTTTCGTTCCTGGGACCGGCGGGAACGTTCACGTACGCGGCGTTGAAACAGGTGGCCCCGCCCGATTCAGTCGAGATTCCGGCGATCGACGTTCCGACGGCGCTCAGGCTCGTGCGCTCGGGAGAGGCGGACTTCGCCGTCGTCCCGATCGAAAACTCCGTCGAGGGCGGGGTCAACGCAACCCTCGACGCGCTGACGGACGGCTCCGCGCTGCAGATCAAGGCGGAGATGCTCGTGCCGATCGCGTTCTCGCTCGCGGTCAGGCCGGGCACGCGCCGCGAGGACATCCGCGCCATATCGACCCACTCGCACGCGTGGGCGCAATGCCGCGGATGGATCGCCGAGCGCCTCGGCCCGGTCGTCCACGTGCCGGCGACGTCGACCGCCGCCGGAGCGAAAACCCTCGCCGAATCGGACAGCCCCGGCTTCGAGGCGGCCCTGTGCCCGCCCGCCACCGTCGAGCTCATGGGCCTCGAGTCGCTTTCCGACGACGTCGCCGACAACCCCGGCGCCGTCACCCGGTTCATCATGGTGGGACTTCCCGGGCCGCAGCCCGAAAGGACGGGCGCGGACAAAACCACCCTGCTGGTCCAGCTCCCGCACGACGAGGCCGGCGCGCTGCTGAGCATGCTCGAGCAGTTCAGCGCCCGCGGCATCAACCTCTCGCGGATCGAGTCGCGGCCTATCGGCGATTCGCTGGGCCGCTACGCCTTCTCGATCGACGCCGAGGGCCACCTGTGCGACGAGCGCATCCAGGCCGTTCTCATAGGATTGCATCGCGTATGCCCGCAGGTCGTCTTCCTCGGCTCCTACCCTTCGGCCAGCGGCGAGAGGATCAGGCCGCGCCCCGGAACGTCCGACGCCGACTTCCGGGCAGGGCGCGAATTCGTCGAGAGGCTGCTGGCCGGGCGGGCGTAAAAAGGCGTCTCCGTCGTAAGGAGGCGCCTCCAAGCGTGCACAGCCGCTTCTTTGCGGCCCGCAAAGGCAGAATTGCACAACCGCAAACGCGCAACGGCGGCGAAGGCAAGGCGGAGCCGCCGGAAGGCCGCCCGCTCACAGCACGTGGACGGTGAGCGCCAGCGGGTCGATTTCTGCTGTGACTTTCGTAGCGTATCCGAGGGCGTCGCCGTCGGCCTCGACGAGCTCGGGCCGGTCGGCGGTGACCGTCGCCGAGCGCATGCGCCGCAGGTCGATCGTTCCCGCCGAGGGCAGAATCGTCCGGCGCACGCCGATTCCCTGCAGGCCCATCCGCCGCATGACGTCGCCCCAGCCGAAGATCCAGCCCTTGGTGTCCAGAAGCACGAGGTCGAGCCAGCCGTCGTCGATGCGGGCGTCCGGCGCGAGCACGAAGCCCGCGGGAAGCCGCGCGCAGTTGGCGAAGAGGATCGACCTGGCCTCGACCCGGAAGCTGTTCGAGCCGTCGCCGGCCACCACCGTCGCGTTCACGCGCGAACGCCGCATGAATTTAAAGCCGGAAACGAGGTAGGCGCCCCAGCCCATGGCGTGTTTGAGCCCGTGGTCGGCGTCGTTCATGACGTCGGCGTCGAAGCCCATTCCGGCGATCACCAGGAACGGCTCGCATCCGGCGAAGGGCCGCGCGTCCGGTCCCATGTCGGCGATCTGCGCAAGTTCACCCTCCGTCGGCTCCGGGGCGCCGATTCTGCCGACGTCGATCCGCTGAAGCCTTCCGGTCAAGGCCACCATGGCGAGGTTGCTGAGCGAGGAGCCGAGCGGCAGGTTGAGGTTGCGAGCCAG
>CAJPTB010000325.1 GCA_905373325.1 uncultured Ancrocorticia sp. | reverse complement strand
CCCCCGCGCCCGGGCCTCCGTTTACCGGCGGGCCCACGGAGGCCCGGACGCAGAAACACTCAGCAGGCCGCCGAGTTCGCTAGGAGATTTACATGGCACGCATGCGCGTCGTCGACGCAATCGTTCAGATCCTCGCAAAAGAGGGGGTGACGGTAACATTCGGAATCCCCGGCGCCGCAATCAACGGCCTGTATTCCGCGCTGAAGGCCGACGGACGGATCGGCCACATCCTCGCCAGGCACGGCGAGGCCCAGTCCCACATGGCCGAGGGGTACACGCGCGCCAAGGTCGGCAACATCGGCGTGTGTCTGGGAACGTCGGGCCCCGCGGGAACCGACATGATCACGGGAATGTACTCGGCTATGGCCGATTCGCTGCCCATCCTGTGCATCACTGGCCAGGTGCCCACGCCCAAGCTAGACAAAGAGGACTTCCAGGGAGTCGACATCGCTTCGATCGCCGCGCCGGTGACGAAGTACGCGAAGACGGTTCTGGAGCCCGCACAGATCCCCGGAATCTTCCAAAAGGCGTTCTACCTTATGCGCGAAGGCCGCCCGGGCCCCGTCCTCATCGACCTTCCCGGCGACGTGCAGACGGCCGAGATCGATTTCGACGTCGATGCGTACGAGCCGATCGAGGTGCACAAGCCCGTCGCCTCCGACGCCCAGGTCACGCGCCTCATCGACCTCATCGCCTCGGCTGAGCGGCCGGTCCTCCTCGCGGGCGGCGGCGTCATCCAGTCCGACGGCTCGGACGCCCTCGTCGACCTGGCGGAAACGCTTGGAATACCGGTGGTCTCCACCCTTATGGGGTGGGGCTCAATTCCCGACGACCACGTTTTGTCCCAGGGAATGGCCGGCATTCAGACCTCCCAGCAGTACGCGAACGCCACGCTTTTGGCCTCAGACCTGGTGGTGGGTATCGGCAACCGCTGGGCCAACCGCATGACGGGCGACCTCTCGGTGTTCCGTGAGGGAAGGAAGTTCGTCCACGTCGACGTCGAACCCTCCCAGATCGGCCGTGTTTTCGCACCCGACCTCGGGATCGTCTCCGACGCCAAGGCGCTCATCGTCAAGCTTGCGGACAAGGCGCGCGAATACAAAGAGGCCGGCAAGCTCGCCGACTGGGGCGTGTGGGCCAAGGAATGCGACGTCCGCAAGGCCACGATGCAGCGCAAGACGGCCTTCGAAAACGTGCCGCTCAAACCGCAGCGCGTCTACCAAGCGATGAACGAGGCATTCGGGCGCGACACCCGTTACGTCACGACGATCGGGCTGTCGCAGATCCAGGCCGCCCAGCTCCTGCACGTCTACAAGCACCACCATTGGCTCGACGCCGGCCAGGCCGGGCCGCTGGGATGGACGATCCCCGCGGCGATCGGCGCATGCGTCGCCGACCCCGACACCCCGACCGTCGCGCTCTCAGGCGACTTCGACTTCAACTTCCTCATCGAGGAGCTGGCCGTGGCCGCCCAGTTCAACATTCCGTGGGTGCACGTTCTGGTCAACAACGCCTACCTCGGCCTCATCCGCCAGTCGCAGCGGGCCTTCGACATGGACTACTGCGTGCAGCTCTCCTTCGAGAACATCAATTCGCCGGAGACGGAAGGGTACGGCGTCGACTACGTCAAGGTCGCCGAGGGCCTGGGATGCAAGGCAATTCGCGTGCGCAAGCCGGAGGACCTCGTCCCCGCATTCAAGCGCGCCCGGGAGACCGCCGACGAGCTGAAGGTCCCCGTTGTGGTCGAGTGCGTGCTCGAGCGCGTGACAAACGTTTCCATGGGCGCGGCGCTGGATTCGGTCAACGAATTTGAGCCGCTCGCCGAGGCGCCGGAGGACGCCCCCACGGCCATCCTTCCCCTCGAGCCCAAGCGGAGCTGAGCCGGGCGGGACGGCGACATCGGCGTCCGGCGTCGACATTGAGCCCGAACGGGATCGGTCGGGCCCGGCGCGAAGAAGCCGGGCGCCGGCGAACCCGCTAAGCATGACATCGGCGGCCGACCCGTCAGGGCTCGCGAGGCCGGCTGCCAACAGATGAAAGGACACATTATGGAGTACGCAGTCAACTGTTCGATCATGTTCAAGGAGCTTCCCGTCCTCGAGCGGGCCAAGGCAGCCGCCGACGCCGGCTTCAAGGCCGTGGAGTTCTGGTGGCCATGGGACGTCGCGGTTCCCGAGCGCGAGGATATCGACGCCTTCGTCGCTTCGATCCGCGACGCCGGCGTTCAGCTCATCGGGCTCAACTTCTTCGCCGGCGACATGCCCGGGGGAGAGCGCGGCCTCGTCTCGCTTCCCTCACGCGTCGACGATTTCAAGGCGAACGTTCCCGTCGCAGTGGAAATCGGACGCGAGCTCGGGTGCAAGGCGTTCAACGCCCTGTACGGCCTTCGCCAGGAGGGCGTCGACGCCGTGGTGCAAGACGCCGTTGCGATCGACAACCTCGAGTTCGCGGCCAAGGCCGCGGCCGAGATCGGGGCGACGGTTTTGGTCGAACCCGTTTCGGGCGCCGCCGGGTATCCCTTGAAGACGGCCGCCCAGACCTTGGCCGTGGTGGAAAAGCTCAAGGCCGAGCGCGGCGTCGAAAACGTCGGCTTCCTATGCGACCTCTACCACTTGGCCGCCAACGGGGACGACGTCGCAGCCGTCGCCGCGGGCGACGGAGGAGCCGCCGCCCACTGCCAGATCGCCGACTTCCCCGGCCGCGGGGAGCCGGGGACCGGCGACCTGGACATCGCAGGTTTGCTTGCCTCAATGAAGAAGGCGGGATACGACGGC
>CAJPTB010000324.1 GCA_905373325.1 uncultured Ancrocorticia sp. | reverse complement strand
CCGCAGGTCCTCATCTTCGACGAGCCAGTCAACGGCCTCGATCCCGACGGCGTCCGCTGGGTCCGCGAGCTCATGCGCGCTCTTGCAGGCCAGGGCAGGACGATCCTCGTCTCCTCCCACCTCATGAGCGAGATGGCGCAGACGGCCGACGATCTCGTCGTCATCGGCAGAGGAAAGCTCATCGCGCAAGGCGACGTCAAGCAGTTCACCGAGTCGGCCGCGCACAGGACGATCAACGTCTCGGGGCCCGACATCCGTGCGATCACAGACGCCTTGAGCAAAGCCAGAATATATTTCGACGTCGACGAAGGGGACGAGCGCAACCCGGCGGGCGTGGTGCGCGTCAACGGCGGCGATAGAGCGCAGATCGGACACGCCCTGCACATCGCGCACGTGGAGATCCACGAGCTGTCCGAGACCCACTCCTCGCTGGAAGACGTCTTCATGGAGTTGACGGCCGGACAGGTCGAGTACGGCTCCGGCAGCAACATTCCGGGAAAGCCCGGACAGACACCCGCACAGGCACCTCAGGGAGGACAACGATGAGCACGACATCAACGACGTATCAAGCCGCGGCGCCGAAACAACCGCAGAGCCGCCCCCTTTCTTCAAAAGTGTACAAGAACACCTTCGTCCGATCGCTTCGCTCGGAGATCCGCAAGATGACGAGCCTGAGATCGACATGGCTCACGCTGGGCCTTTGGCTGGGGTTCGGCATTCTCATCACGTGGGCCATGGCGGCGACGCTTGCCGACGGGCAGAACAACGTCGGAGGAATCAACGTCCACGGCGAGTTCCACCCGGTCTTCATCACAGGCTCCGCGCAGCTGTACTATATTTTCGCCATGGTCCTCGGGGCGCTGGCGGTGACCGGCGAGTATGCCTCCAACACCATGCGGACCACAATCGTCTCCCAGACGAGCAGAAGGAGAGCCTTCACCTCCAAAATAGCCGCCGTCACGATCATCATGGGGATCGCAACCGCCGTGATCATCGCGGTGCTGGTCGCGGTGACCCTGCTGGTCGGAGGGCTCTCCTGGAACGGAGGCGACGGAAACCTTCGGGCGCTGCTCCTCTTCTGGCTGGCAGGCGTCCTCACCGCCCTCATGATCACCGGCGCAGGCTACATATTGCGGTCTACGGCCGGCTCGATCGTGACCGGCGTCATGGTTCTCTTCGTTTCTGAGATGCTGCGGCTCGTTCCGGTCAGTTTCTTTCGAGAGACCCTTCCAAAGTTCCTCCCATCGGGGGTCACTTCGGGGATGACGGCCTCGGACACGGCAAACCCGACACAAACCACCAACTATCTCAGCCCTGGGGCGGCGGCGCTCGTATGGCTCGCCTACGTCTCGGTCTTCATCGTTCTCGGAGCGATCAGATACCAAAAGTCCGACGCGTAAAGGACTTGGAGTCCGCATCGGCGAGGTCCGTGCCGGATCTTCAAGCGCTCTGAAAGGCCAGAGACACGCAATGGCTTGCAGGGGCCACGGGTCGGCCCGCAGGGGTTTTCACCCTGCGGGCCGACCCGCTTTCTCGTTCTCCGGCTTTCAATTCCGACGCCGTTTCTGACGTCGTTTCCCGTCCGTCCAAAGCTTCCCCGCAATCTGCGCCGGGCCTCGCAATCTGTGCCCCCAGACGGACTCGAACCGACACTGCGCCGATTTTAAGTCGGCTGCCTCTGCCAATTGGGCTATGGGGGCTTCTCTTCGTCATTGTATAGCCTCGACTGCCCGTTCGATCCGCGGGCGTTCTCACAATCTCGCGCAATCTCACGGCGCCGCGCATTCGCAGAGCGTCCTTCTCACGACGTTCCACGCTCGGCTCGACGACGCCTTCTCCCCCGGTCCCGGCGCGCGCACCGTCCACAATGGCTTCAGGGCGTCCCCGTCCGATATGGTTCACGCACATCCGCGTCCGATATAGTTGGCGAAGTACCCGATCAAAGGAGCGACGTGGCAAAGCGCGTTGGGATCATTTCCAGATATCGTCAAGCCCTGAAAAGCGAAGCGTTTGCGGGAATAGTGCTGATGATCGCGGCTCTGGCCGCCATTGTCTGGTCGAACTCGCCGTGGCGAGGCTCGTACTTCGCGATCTCGGAGAAGCAGGCTGGCCTTGAATCCGTCCATCTTTCCCTGCCGATCGGGCATTGGGCGTCGGACGGGCTCCTCGCGATTTTCTTTTTCGTCGTCGGGATGGAACTCAAACAGGAGTTCACGATCGGCTCCCTGCGCGATCCGCGGAAAGCCGCGGTTCCCATCCTCGCCGCGTTGTGCGGAATGGCCGGCCCGATCGGCGTTTACGTCGCAGTCCAAGCCGCAACCGGCTCGGGCGTCTACGGCGGATGGGCGGTGCCCGTCGCCACAGACATCGCCTTCGCGTTGGCCATCCTCGCCATCTTCGGCCGCGGCCTGCCCCCGGCGGCCCGCACATTCCTCATGACTCTGGCGGTCGCGGACGATCTGGGCGGCATCATCGTCATCGCCGCGTTCTTCTCCACGGAGCTCAATTTGCTGTGGCTGGGGGCCTCGATCGCAACGGTCGCCGTTTTCGGCCTTCTCATCAAATACCGCGTCATTCGCTGGTGGATTCTCTGGCCGCTCGGCCTCCTCGCCTGGTACTTCATGCACCTGTCGGGCATCCACGCCACGATCGCGGGAGTCGCATTGGGCATGATGGTCTCGACCAAGCTCGCCAAGGGCGAGAAAGACTACATGACTCATCGGTTCTCCGAGCGAAGCGATCGGACGAAGGTGTTCTTGTACACTTTTGAAGAAAGGG
>CAJPTB010000323.1 GCA_905373325.1 uncultured Ancrocorticia sp. | reverse complement strand
GGCGCCCAGCACTGCGTGGGGGGCGTGGTACCAGCCGTTCGAGACCGCATTCAGGAGGTCCTCGTCGACGTGAACGTAGTTTGTTTCCTTCATGGCTTTCTCCATAGGTGATTGCGACTTCACTGTGCCACAGATGAAGCGAGTTGGATTTGTCCGTCCATCAGACGGTTGAGCTTGGGGTTGGCGTTGACGGGGAAAGACGTAAATGTTCGATGACGGGCCCGGCCTTCATCGTCAATCCGCGTCCGCGGCGTGAAGGCAGCGGGCGCGGAATGCGGCGAAAGACGGCCGTGCGGCGGACCTCGGAGCCGGGCTAAGAGGGACTCGCCGCTGATTCTGCTTCGGGTGACTCCTCTCTCCGCTCGGGGTCGATGTTCTGGTTGGCGTCAGCGTTCTGATCTGGGACGGCGTCTGCGCTTTTCGCGGAGGCAACGCTCTTCCCGGCGCCGGCGGGCTCGGCGATCGACTTGGGGTCGACCCGGAGGATCGCGGCGACTCCGCCGAGCGGAATCCCCAGCCAATCCGGGCGCTGAGCGGCCTCATAGGCCAATTCATAGAGGGCCTTGTCGAGAATGAGCGCGTCCAACAGGAGGCTCTCGGCTTCGCTGAGTTCCCCGTATCCGCGCAAGAAGGCTGCGACCGCGGCCTTCTCCCAGGCTGCGATCTGCTCGGCTTCGCGCTCTTCGACGTCGCTCGGATCGGGGCGGTCATGGGCGTAGGCGAGGCGGTTGAGGGTCATGCCCGCCGCGTAGCCGAAGCTTCGGACCATCCCGGCGACGTCGCGAACGGCCAGATCGGGCTCGATCCTCTCCGAGAGCGGCCGGAGCGGCTCGCCTTCGAAATCGAGGGCCGCCCATCCTCGGCCGGGCGCGTCCAGGACTTGGCCCAGGTGGTAGTCGCCGTGAATCCTCTGCAGGGGCGGCCACGTGACGTCTTCCGTCGCCGCGTACAGGGCGTCGATCCGTTCGCGATGAGGGGCCAGCCCCGGCACGAGGGCCACGGCCTCGTCGGCGCGCTTGGACCACGCCCGCCTGAGCCGTGCCCGGCTGGCGGCGTCGGCCTCGGACGTTCCGCAGCGGGCGGCGAGCTCCTCGTGAATCTTCCGCGTGAGGGCGCCCAAGCGCTCGATGGAGTCGCGTTCCTCGGGAGTCTGGACAGGTCTGTCGGGGTCGAATTGGCGGCCGTCGGCCCCCGGCACCTGCGCCGTCACTGTGCGCCACGCGTCCTGCGAGCCGGCCAGGAACTCCTGCGCCACGAGGACGTCCGCGACCTGCCCGGCCCACGCCATGCGGGCGTTGCCGAGCAGGCGCGGCACCGTGCCGCTGTCGGAGAGGACCCCCGTGAGGAACACATCGGGGTTCTCTCCCGGGCTGAGCACCCGAAAGACCTTGACTATCGCCCGCCCGGAGTCCGCAAGCTCGTAGATCACGGAGGTGTTGGACTGCTCGCCGGTCAGCTTGTGCGCGCCGGAAGCCGCTGCGCCCGCCGCGCGGGGCTCCGAGGCTAGCCGGGCGTCGGATTCGCCGACGACGGCCGTCGCCTCGACGCGCTCGCTCGCCGTCGCCAGAGCCAGCAAGGCCCGCTGCCCGGCGGGATGCTCGGCGGCGTCGACCGGCCCGTCCTGCGTGACCACGACGGGGACGTTGTACTCCCTGCCGTCGGCGGAGACGGCGAGCCAGAAGACCTTCTCGTCCCAGGGACCGCCGAGCGCGAACGCACGGTCGATCTTCGGCTTTCCGCCCCCGAACCATCGCATCCCGCCGAGCCATGCCAGAAGGTCGGATGCTTCGAAGCCAAGCCGTCTTGCTTCGCTCATAATTTTGCCCTCCATCAGATTGCCTTGACTGAGAGAATGTGTGCGCACTGTCCGCGCGGGTCGAGGCTGACGTACGGGTTCTCGTTCCACAGGAACGTCTGCCCGGACAGCTCGTCGGTGACCCGCAGAATCGGGCCGGCGTCCCACCTCGGATTCACGCCGAAAGGCGTGAGGTCGAGGTGGACGACGGCGTCGCGGGTCGCGTACGGGTCGAGGTTGAGGACCACGATGACGGCGTCGGGCTTTCCGTTGGGAGTCTCCTCCGGGCGGGCGAAGCGCGTGAAGGAAAGGACCTTCTCGTTCGACGTCGGGTTGATGACGATCCCGCGCAGACGCTGAAGCGCCGGATGGTCCTTGCGGATACGATTGAGGTTGCCGAGCAGGTGGGGGATGCCGTTGTCCTCGCCCGGCGTGTAGTCGCGAGCCTTGAACTCGTACTTCTCGTTGTTGATCTGCTCTTCGGCGCCGGGGCGCGCCACGTTCTCGACGAGCTCATAGCCCGAATAGACGCCCCACGTGGGGGCGCCCGTCGCCGCCAGCACGGCGCGAATGGAGAAGGCCGCGAGGCCGCCGCGCTGCATGTACGGCGTGAGGATGTCATGGGTCGTGGGCCAGAAGGCGGGCCTCATGCGGTCGTCGGAGATCCGGGCGAGCTCCCACAGGTAGTCCTCGATCTCCTTCTTTTCGTTGCGCCAAGTGAAGTACGTGTAACTCTGATGGAAGCCGACGGCGCCCAGCCCCCGCATCATCGGCGGCTGCGTGAAGGCCTCGGCCAGGAAGAGTGTGCCCGGGTACTGAGCCTTGATGTCGGCCAGCAGGCGCTCCCAGAAGGGGATGGGCTTCGTGTGCGGGTTGTCCACGCGGAAGATCGTCACGCCGTGGTTGATCCACAGCTCGATGACGTCGCGCACAGCCTGGTAGATGCCCTCCGGGTCGTTGTCGAAGTTCAGGGGGTAGATGTCCTGGT
>CAJPTB010000322.1 GCA_905373325.1 uncultured Ancrocorticia sp. | reverse complement strand
AGCACCTCGTTGTTGTCGGGGATCCAGATCGGCCCCTCTTCTCCGCGGCGCATGCGGGAAATCTCAATGGGACCGCCCAGTTCGGCCTCGATCTGTTGGATCGTGGGGCGGTCGTCGCGTTCGACGCGCACGTTGTAATGCGTGACGGGATCGGGCGTGTCGGTGTCTCCGGAGGCCTTGCGCAATGCCAGCTGCGCGGCGACGATCATGCCCAAAACCCCGAACAGATAGGAGACGGCGTACCCGACTGTCGCGAGCGACTCCTGCCCGGACGCCTCGCCCGCGGCGGCGAGCGCGGGGGTGTTCGTAATCCCGCCTGCGAACGTTCCCGCTATGATTCCCGAATCCATGGCGAAAACGTACCTGCCGATGAGGAAGGTGCAGGCGGCCGCGACGATGAGGATTCCCGCCATCGCCGCGATCGGCTGCGCCGCGTGTTTTAGGGATTGGAAGAAGCTCCTGCCCGAACTGTTGCCGATGGCAAAGGCAAAGATGGCCAAGCCCAAAATGCCGACCTCTTGGGAGATGATCATCCCGCCCTTGTCCGCGTTGGCAGGAAGGCCGAGGTGAACCCCGTAGGCCGAGACGGCGATGGCCAGGAAGAGCACCGCCGCGGCGCCCAGGCCGACCCCCTTTATCTTCCTTTCTCCCAGGTACATGCCGACACCCACCAGAAGGAAGGTGAAAAGGACGTGATGGTTTGCCAGGTACTCCAGAACGGTTTTCACGAACGGCCTCCGAGTGGTCGGTCACCTTGACGGGAACACCACCTATTGTGTTCCCTACAACACACGGAAGTCTGGGGCGGGAGTCCTAAAATCGCACATTTTCCCGCAGCAGGATGGAACATTCTCCCGTAAGGAGGCCTCGGCGATGAAACTCGGGGTCGGACTCAGGGAAGTCTGCGGACGGCCCCTTTGTCCGCGCTCGTGGCCATCGCAGCGTACGCCTGCAGGGCCTTGGAGACCTTTCTGTCGCGGGCGCTCGGCTTCCACGGAAGCGAGCCCTTGGCAGCGCGGCGCCGGGCGAGTTCGTCGTCGGAGACGTCGAGTTTGAGCGTTCGCGAGGGAATGTCGATGACGATCAAATCCCCCTCTTCGATCAGCCCGACGGCCCCGCCGGCCGCGGCCTCCGGCGAAATGTGGCCGATAGACAGCCCGGAGGTGCCGCCGGAGAAGCGCCCGTCGGTGATGAGCCCGCACACCTTCCCCAGCCCCAGTCCCTTGAGGAACGTCGTCGGGTACAGCATCTCCTGCATGCCCGGGCCTCCCTTGGGGCCTTCGTAGAGGATGACGACGACGTCGCCGGGCTCGACGGCCTTGGACAATATGAGCTCGACGCCGGCCTCCTGCGACTCGACGACGCGGGCGCGGCCCTCGAAGTGGAAGAGCGACTCATCCACGCCGGCGGTCTTGACGACGGCGCCGTCCTCGGCGATGTTGCCGAAGAGCACGGCCAACCCGCCGTCCTTCGTATAGGCTTCCTCGACCGATCGGATGCACCCGGAGGCGGAGTCGGTGTCGAGGCTCTCCCACGTGGCGTCTTGCGAGAAGGGCTTGGTGGTGCGCACGCGCCCCGGCGCGGCTCTGAATCTGTCGAGCGCCTCCTCGCATGGATCGCCGCTGCGGACGTCCCAGCGCTCGAGCCACGTATCTAGGCCGTCAGCGTGGACGGCGTGGACGTCGCGGCGAAGCAGCCCGGCGCGGTCAAGCTCGCCGAGCAGCGCCGGGATGCCGCCGGCGCGGTGGAAGTCTTCGATGTGCCAGTCGTAGGAGTTCGGCGCGATTTTCGCCAGGCACGGCACCTTGCGGGAGAGGTCGTCGATGTCGCGCAGGCTGAAGTCGACCTCGCCCTCCTGCGCGGCGGCGAGGGTGTGGAGGATCGTGTTCGTGGACCCTCCCATGGCGATGTCCATCGACATGGCGTTGAGGAACGCGTCACGGGTGGCGATGCTGCGGGGAAGCACCGAGTCGTCGTCCCGCCCGTAGTATCGCTTGCACAGATCGACGATGCGCCGCCCGGCCTCCACGAACAGGTCGCGGCGGCGGCGCGCCGTTGCAAGGGTTGAGCCGTTTCCAGGGAGCGAAAGTCCGAGGGCCTCGGTCAGGCAGTTCATGGAATTGGCCGTGAACATGCCCGAGCACGAGCCGCACGTCGGACACGCGCTTTCCTCGACGAGTCCGAGCTGATCGTCGCTCAGCTCGTCGTCGGCGGACAATGCGATGGCGTCGATCAAATCGGTGCGGTGCTCGATGACGCCGTCGACCGGCGCCCCCGATTCCATGGGCCCGCCGGAAACGAAAATGGCGGGGATGTTGAGCCGAAGGGCCGCCATGAGCATCCCCGGCGTGATCTTGTCGCAATTCGATATGCACACAAGCGCGTCCGCCGTGTGCGCATTGACCATGTACTCGACAGAGTCGGCGATAACCTCGCGGGAGGGAAGCGAGTACAACATGCCCGAATGGCCCATGGCGATGCCGTCGTCGACGGCGATGGTGTTGAACTCGCGCCCCACGCCTCCGGCCTCGGCGATGGCTTCGCACACGAGCGAACCCATGTTTTTCAGATGGACGTGGCCGGGGACGAAACCCGTGTAGGAGTTGGCGACGGCGATGATCGGCTTGCCGAAATCGGAGCCTTTCATCCCGGTGGCGCGCCAGAGTGCGCGGGCGCCGGCCATATTCCGTCCGGTGGTGGACGTAGCGGATCGCAGCTGCGGCATTGGTTTCCTTCCAAAAGAACAACGCCACAAGCATACTCTTGGTCTTAAGAGAACAAAGCCTGCCCTACGT
>CAJPTB010000321.1 GCA_905373325.1 uncultured Ancrocorticia sp. | reverse complement strand
CGGGTGGATCGACGTTCCGATCCTCAACGGCGGCGACGGCACCCATCAGCATCCCACCCAGGCCCTGCTCGATTCCTTCACGCTGCGCCGCCACCTGCACACCGGGCAGGACAAGGCGGCCCCGGAAGGCTCCGACCTGGCCGGCGCGCACGTCGTGGTCGTCGGAGACATCCTCCACTCGCGCGTCGCCCGCTCGAACGTCGATCTCCTTTCGCTCCTCGGGGCGAAGGTGACTCTGGTCGCCCCGCCCACCCTGCTGCCCGTCGGCATGGAGGATTGGCCGTGTGAGGTGTCCTACACGCTCGACGACGTCCTCGCCTCCAAGCCTGAGGCCGTCATGATGCTGCGAGTCCAGCGCGAGCGCATGAGCGGCGCCGGCGGCGGCTTCTTTCCCTCGCCTGAGGAATACTCGCGCCAGTACGGTCTGAACGCGGAGCGCCTCTCGGTGCTCGGCGACGACGCCGTGCTCATGCATCCGGGCCCGATGAACCGCGGCCTGGAGATTTCGGCCGACGCGGCCGACTCCGCCCACTCGGTGGTTCTCGAACAGGTGGCCAACGGAGTGTCCGTGCGCATGGCCGCCCTCTACCTTCTTCTGGCGCACGGCGAGGAGATTTCGGCATGAGCGAGTACATTTTCAAGCGCGCGAGGCTGCTGGGCAAAGACGTCGTGGACGTCCACGTGCTCGACGGCATGATCGCCGCGGTGTCGGGCGACGAGATTTCCTCGGCGAACGCGACGGTCGTGGACGCCTCGGGCCTCGTCGTTTTGCCCGGGCTCGTGGATTCGCACACGCATCTGCGCGAACCCGGCCTGGAGGACTCCGAGACCGTCCTGACCGGTTCGCAGGCCGCGGCCGCGGGCGGCTACACCTGCGTCAACGCCATGGCCAACACGACGCCCGTCCAGGATTCGGCCGGCGTCGTCGAACAGGTCATGCGCCTGGGAGAGATCGCCGGGTACGTGGACGTGCGTCCCGTGGGCGCCGTTTCCTCCGGGCTGGAGGGCAAGCACCTGGCCGAGCTCGGGGCCATGGCCGCCTCGGACGCCCAGGTCCGCTACTTCTCCGACGACGGAAAATGCGTTTCCGACCCCGTGCTCATGCGCAGAGCGCTCGAATACGCGAAGGCCTTCGACGGAGTCGTCGCCCAACACGCCCAGGATCCGCGGTTGACGGAAAGGGCGCAGATGCACGAGGGCGACGTCTCGGCCGAGCTCGGGCTGGCCGGCTGGCCGGCGGTCGCCGAGGAGTCGATCATCGCCCGCGACGTGCTTCTGGCCAAGCATGTCGGCTCAAAGGTCCACATTCTCCACGTTTCCACGGCCGGATCGGTCGATCTCGTCCGCTGGGCAAAGGCCCAGGGCATCGCCGTGACGGCCGAGGCCACGCCTCACCACCTGAGCCTCGACCACACGGAAGTCCGCTCCTACGATCCGATGTTCAAGGTCAATCCGCCGCTTCGCCCCCGCGAGGACGTCGAGGCGCTGCGCCGCGGCGTCGTCGATGGGACGATCGACGTGATCGGAACCGACCACGCGCCGCATCCCATCGAGGAGAAAGACTGCGAGTGGGCGGTAGCGGCCAACGGAATGATCGGCCTGGAGACGGCGCTTTCGGTTGTCCAGGAGTCGCTTGTGGACGCCGGGCTTATCGACTGGGAAGACGTGGCCAGGCTCATGAGCTACGAGCCCGCGCGCATATGCGCCAGCCCGGATCAGGGCCGCCCGGTGGCCGCCGGGGAGCCGGCGAACCTCTGCTTCGTCGATCCCGATGCGAGACGGGAGATTTCCGGGCGCGCCAGCCGCTCGAAGTCGCACAACACCCCGTGGGAGGGCCGCACCCTTCCGGGACGGGTGATGTACACCGTCCACCGGGGCGTGCCGACCGTGTGGGAGGGAGGGCTCCGCTCCCACGAGGACGTCATGGCCGATCGTGCGAAGCTCGATCGCGTCGGCCGGCTGGCGGTCTGAAAACGCTGCAAGTCTGAGACTCTCAATGTGCGGATGCGGTCGCCCGATCGCATCCGCACGCCTCATGGAGATGCGTCTCACAAAGTTACGTCCCGTGGAGGAAAAATGACGACGTTCGGCCAACGCCTGCGCGAATCCATGGCGGCCCGCGGGCCGGTGTGCGCGGGGATCGATCCGCACGCGGGCCTGCTGCGGCAGTGGGGGCTCGAGGACAGCCCGGCCGGCGTGCGCGAGTTTTCGCTGCGCACGATCGATGCGCTGTACGACCGCGCGGCGGCATTCAAGCCGCAGTCGGCCTTTTATGAGCGGCACGGCGCGGCGGGGGTCGCCGCGCTGGAAGAGACGCTGCGCGCCTGCCGCGACGCCGAGGTTCCCGTCATCGCCGACGTCAAGCGCGGAGACATCGGCTCGACGATGGACGGATACGCCGACGCCTACCTCAGCGGCCCGCTCAAGGCCGACGCATTCACCGTCTCCCCGTATCTCGGCCCCGGATCTCTCGAGGCCACGGCGCGCCGCGCGGCCGAGCTGGGCGGCGGCCTGTTTGTCCTCGCCCTCACATCCAACCCCGAGGGCGCCCAGATCCAACACGCGGGTTCGCCCTCCGTCGCGGGCAGGGTGGTCGAGGCGGTCGCCGCGTGGAACGAGGACATCGCCCCGGGGTCCTTCGGCCTCGTCGTCGGCGCGACCATCGGGGACGGCGCCCGCAGGCTCGGCATCGACCTTCCGTCGTTCCCAGGCGTTTTCCTCGCCCCCGGAATAGGGGCGCAGGGCGCGGGCGCCGACGAGGTCGAGTTCGAGCACGGGAATGCGGCCGCGGACTGCGGCC
>CAJPTB010000320.1 GCA_905373325.1 uncultured Ancrocorticia sp. | reverse complement strand
ACTGGTAAAGGCCAACTGACAAGCCAAACTCAAGCCGACCACAGAAACAAACCGCGAGCGGAACCGGCAACAAGCCCGCCGCTCCGAATCCCAGTTTCGCCACCCACGCAAAGAAAACAAAACCGATGAAGAAACGCCGGAAAGTCCTCGCCGCCCTGATCAGCCTCCTGACTCTGGCGGCAAGCATACGGATCGTCTACGTCTCCGGATTCCTCACACACAAACATCCAGTCCGAAACACCCACGTCTTCACAAAGAAAAACAACCCTTCCAGCTGCTCCGGCATCAAAATTCATGCTGAAAGCGGACATTACGGACAATTTTATGTCGATTCCCGCCGCAAAGTCGCAGTATCCGTGGGTGAACTCCGAATAGAACGATGGCACAAACGAGCACGAATCGTAGGGTCGATCATCGATCGCGGCCCAGATGATAAAAGTGCCTTCGCGGGTGCCGATCTTGCCCTGGGAGAGTCCTTTACGTTCGAAGGAGTCGGCACCATCACTTTGCTCGACGTCGGGATCTACTGGCTTGAATTCATGCTCGGCAGAGACAAAGCAGGAGACACCGCGACCTACTGCTTCGAACCCGCCCCCGGATTCAACGTCGGCGACGACTACAAAAGCCACTACCAAAAACAACATCCGGACACACCCACACCCTGGCCTACGACCCCTGCCAAACAAACAGAAACAACGCCCCTCCCGACCGACTGATAAAACCAACCGGCCAACTCCTCGGTTGCTCCCGCGAATGCTCGGGTTTCCAATATTTCCGTTGTTCAGGTTTGGACTGACCCACCGCTATGAAGGCCGGGGGTCGTCGCGAAGACACAAGGCGGCCTCCGAGCCACAAGGACTCCGGCGAGAAGTCCAGGCAGACGGCTTGGGCGGGTGCGATTTCGCACCCGCCCACGGTTTGAAACAGCCAGCTGTTTGGAGGGACCCAGTTCAGCCGCCTTCGTCGCCTAGCCTAGGCAACAGACGCTACCCCGGCGGCGGCCACAGTTTGGAAGCCCGCTGCAGTCAAGGCCTCACAGTCAAGTCCCACAGCCAGGGCTTACAGCTTGGCCTGCCGCAACTCGGGTCTCGCAGCTCAAGCGTCAACAGCCAGAGCCACGGGCTCCAGACGCTCACGGCTTGGGAGGCAGGACCGCGCGGGCGAGCACCGCGGCATAGTCCGGGACGTCCTCCTCCACGATCTGCCGCGCCGCATAAAGCAACGGCAGGCGATCCTTGATCTGCGGGGCGGACTGCTCCACGAGGGAGATCGCCAGCGGCAAGGCCGGCACGCCCTCGACGGTCTGCTCCAGCTCCGTCATCGCCTGGAGCGCGCCCTTGGCGCCCTCGCCGCGGCCGATGCGCACGCCGTAGACCTTGTTGCGCCCGGACAGCCCGGTCACCTCCAGATCGCCGACGCCCGGCAGGCCGTAGGCCGTGGCAGGGTCGGCCCCCAGCGCCGTCGAAAGAATCGACATCTCGCGCACCGCCTCGTTGAACGTCGCGGCCTTGAGGTTGTGATGGGGCTTGCCCGTCTTCTCCTCCAGCCCGTCGGCGATACCCAGCATGATCGCGTACACGTTTTTCATCGGCGCGCAGATCTCCACGCCCACTTCGTCGTCCGTGGCCTCGATGCAGTAGTGCTCCGAGCGAGCGGCGCGCGCGAACTCCACGGCGACGTCGCGGCTCTTGCATCCGAAGATCGTGGCCGTAGGCTCGCCGGCCGCGCACTCGTTGGCCTTGACCGGCCCGGCGATGGCGACGATCGGCGGAAGTTCGACGTCGGCGGCCTTCGCGATCGAACGGATCCCGTCCGGCAGAAGGAGGATCTTGCCGTCGACCGGCATGAACCCCTTCGACGTCAGCCACAGTGCCTTCGCCTTGGCGATGCCGGGCAGGGCCATCTCGGTCACCTTCGGAACGCCCTGGGAGGCCACCGAGACCACGACGACGTCGACGCCGTCGAGCGCATCCTCCAGGCCGGCGGAGCGGAACGGGCGGACCTTGCCGGAGATGACCACGTTGATGCGCGGATGTGGGCGGCCCTCCTCGATGGCGTCAATGAGATGGTCGTCCAGCCACGTGCCCCACAGGTTGACGTCCCACCCGGCTTCAACGAGGGCGTTGGCCAGGCCCGACCCCATGGCCCCCGCGCCGAGTATCGCGACTTTCGGCATGTTTTCTCCTATTCCTCCGCTCCGGAAAGCTCGGCGTCGGGGTGATGTTTGGCGAACTCGTGGAGCAGATCGTTCGTTTCCTTGAGGTTCGAGTAGAGGCGGCCCTGAATCTCGCCGAGCTCGGCGTAGACCTCGTGCTCGTCCATGTTCGGCTCGCTCTTGTCGGTGAACTGGGCCATCTTCTGGGCGGCCGTCGCAATCGACGTGTCGCCGAACACGCCGGTGGAGGCCATCGCGATGACTGCGGCGCCCAGCGCGGAGATCTCCTCCTCCTTGCAGCCGGTGATCGGCAGGCCGATCGCGTCGGTCATGATCTGGCGCCACAGCGGCGAACGCAGCCCTCCGCCCATGCCGCGCACCGCGGTCAGCTTGACCCCGGTCGCCTCTTCCATGGCGTGCAGCGAACGCGACATCTCGATGCAGATCGCCTCCAGAAGCGAGCGGTACATCGAGCCCTTGCCGTGGGTTCCGCGCCAGCCGACGACGGCGCCGCGGGCCACGGGCTCCCAGTAGGGGGACTGAACGGCGTTCCAGTACGGGAGCGTGACGAGCCCGCCGCTGCCGGGGGTTCGGGCCGCTGCCAGGGCCTCCAGCTCCGGGTCGGGCGCCCCGGCCAGCTCCGGC
>CAJPTB010000319.1 GCA_905373325.1 uncultured Ancrocorticia sp. | reverse complement strand
GCGTCGGCCCCCGCCGATACCATGAAGTCATGGACGAAGAGAACGCAATGTGGACCTCCTCGCCGGTGATCGGCTTCGACACGGAGACGACGGGAATAGATCCGAAACGGGACCGCCTCGTGACTTGCTCGCTCGTCGCCGTGACGGAGGAAGGGGTGTCAAAACGCTACTGGCTCGCCGATCCCGGCGTCGAAATACCCGAACGGGCAAGCGCGGTGCACGGAATCACGACGGAGCAGGCGCGCGCCGAAGGCAGGCCCTCGAAGGAGGTTCTCGAAGAAGTCGCGGCGCTCCTGGCCGAGCACATGGGGCGCGGGCATCCTGCGGTCGCCTTCAACGCGACCTACGATTTCACCCTCCTGGAGAGCGAATTGGACAGACACGGACTGCCGACCTTGGCCGAGAGGCTGGGCGGCGAAGTCTTCCCCGTCGTCGACCCGTACCTGCTCGACCGCTCAGCCGACCGATATCGCAAGGGCAAAAGGCGGCTTGAGGACCTCTGCCGCCATTACGGAGTCCATGCCGAGGACGATTTTCACAATGCCGAGGCCGACGTTCTGGCCACGCTGCGCCTGCTGGCCGCGATAGTCCGCAAGTTCCCGGAACTCGCGCGCGCCGAATTGGAGGACATACAGGAGAGGGAATGCGAAACGCACGCCGACTTCATGGCCTTTCTCGCTCGCAAGGCCGCTGAGAAGGGGCGCGAGTTCACGGACTCCTTCGATTGGCCGGTCGCCGAGCCGCGCGGCTGACAGGAGGGCCCTCAGCGGCCTGAGTAGTTCGGCGCCTCAACGGTCATTTGCACGTCGTGCGGATGCGACTCGCGCAAACCCGCGGACGTGATTCGCACGAAGCGGCCGTTTTCCTTGAGCTCGGGAATCGTTCTGGAGCCCGTGTAGAACATCGTCTGATGCAGTCCGCCCAAAAGTGTGCCGAGAACGGAGGAAAGGGTTCCTCGGAAGGGCACCTGCCCCTCGATCCCCTCCGGGATGATTTTGTCGTCGGAAGAAACGTCGCTCTGGAAGTAACGGTCTTTCGAGTAGGATCGCTTGCCGCGCGAGGACATCGCGCCAAGCGATCCCATTCCCCGATAGTGCTTGAACTGCTTGCCGTTGACAAAGACGATCTCGCCGGGCGTCTCTTCGCACCCCGCCAGGAGGGAGCCGAGCATCACGACGTCGGCGCCGGCCACAATCGCCTTGCCGATGTCGCCCGAGTATTGGAGGCCTCCGTCGGCGATGAGCGGAACGCCGGCGGGGCCGCAGGCTTTGGAGGACTCGTAGACCGCCGTCACCTGGGGGACGCCGACGCCGGCCACAACGCGCGTGGTGCAAATCGACCCCGGCCCCACGCCGACTTTCACAGCGTCGACGCCGGCGTCGATGAGCGCCTGCGCGCCTTCTCGCGTCGCGACGTTTCCGCCGACGATCTCGACGCCGTCGAAGGCCGAGTCCGATCGGAGCCTCCGAATCATGTCAAGGGCCAGCTTCGCCTCCCCGTTCGCCGAGTCGATGACGAGCACGTCGACTCCTTCCTCGGCGAGGGCGCCTGCGCGCTCCCAAGAGTCGGAGAGGTAGCCGACCCCCGCCCCGACGAGCAGGCGGCCGTCCGCGTCCTTTGAAGCATTCGGATACTGCTGCGTTTTGACGAAGTCCTTGACCGTGATGAGGCCGGTCAACCGCCCCTCGCCGTCGATGAGCGGAAGCTTTTCGATCTTGTGTTGGGCCAAAAGGCGCGCCGCCTCCTCCTGGGGCACGTCCCTTCCGGCGGTCACGAGAGGCATCGGGGTCATCGTCTCGCGAACGGTGCGCGTCGCGAACTCGCTTTCGGGGATGAAGCGCAAATCGCGGTTGGTGACAATCCCCAGGAGCTTGTCGTCCCCGTCGACGACGGGCAAGCCGGAGATGCGGTATTTCGCGCACAGCGCGTCAAGCTCGGCGATCGTCGCCTCGGGGCCGATCGTCGCCGGATCGTGGACCATGCCGGATTCGGAGCGTTTGACCTGGCGGACCTGCTCGGCCTGAGCCTCGACGGAAAGGTTGCGGTGGATGATTCCAATTCCGCCCTGGCGAGCCATGGCGATGGCCATTCGGGACTCGGTCACGGTGTCCATCGCGGCCGAAACCAGAGGCGTTTTGAGCGAAAGCTTGCGGGTCAGGCGGCTCGCAGTGTCGACCTCGGAGGGGATGACGTCGGTCTCGCGCGGGAGCAAAAGGACGTCGTCATACGTCAAACCAACGAATTCAAAGGGATCGCGAGTGCTCATGGCGCAATCTTACGGTGTGAAAGGATGCGACGGCGCGCGTATTCGTGTGAGCGTGTCGACTGCTTCGCGTGAGCGTGCCGGCCTCCGCTGGACGGCGGCGTGCCTCTGCCGTCAAACGCCGCGCCCCGCGCCCACTGCGCGTACTTGGGTGGCCTTGACCGTGGCGACCGCTTCGTCGCCGGGCGCGAGCGCCAGCTCGGCGAGCGCCGCCGGAGTGATCCTCGCATTGAAGGGTGCCCCGTTTGGAAAGCGAAGTCGGACGGTGACGAGGCCTCCAGCGGTGCTCACCCTTTCGACCGTCGCCGGCAAAGACGACCGCGCCGAGCCGACGACCTTCCCGGATGAGAGAGCGACCGCCTCCGGCGCGAACATGAACGTCACGGACTGCCCTGCGGCGATCCCGGGCGCTTCTGCGGCCGTGAGCTCTTGCCCTCCGCCGACGTCGATCGACGGAAGCCCGTCTCCGTCGGCCCTCAAGACTCCCGCGACGGCGTTGAGCCCGGCGAGGCTCGCTCCAAAGGCGCTGACCGGACGGGCGAGAAC
>CAJPTB010000318.1 GCA_905373325.1 uncultured Ancrocorticia sp. | reverse complement strand
GGTCTGCGGCGTCGACCTGTTCTCGCACTCGGAAGAACTCGTTTCCGCGGGCGTGCCCCGCGAGGTCGCCGAGGCCCTCGTTGAAGGAAAGCGACCCGGCCGTCTATGGATCGTCACACAGGTTTTCGACGACGGCGAAGGCGACGGCGGCTGGGGCTTCCGCGCATTCGTCGACCTCGACGAATGCGACGAGCTGGGTGCGGCCAAGCTTCGGGTCGTCCACGTCGGCGAGCTGTGATCCCGGCCGGGCCAAAGTGCGCTGTCAGGTCCGGACGCGCCCGCGGATTCCGCGCCGACGGGGTCTCCGCAGACGAGGGCTGCAGGCTCCGTAGTCGTCTGGATTCCTTGCACAATCCGGCTCTCGCCCGCAGACGAGGGCTAGAGGCTCCGGCCCGTTCGAGGCCTTGCGCACCTGCCGTGCACGGACGCGCCCGCTAGAATTCAAGGGTCGAAAGGGTTGACATAGATGAACGAAAACGGCGGCAAAGGCACCGGCAGCGTCGAGACGAGCCGAGTCGACGCAAACGGCGGCCAGGCAGGCGGCGTCGAGACGAACGGCGTCAACTGGTCCGGTCAGGAAACCAGCTTCGAGGGCATCTCTCGGCCGGATGCAAGCGAGATCGCGGGGCGCTGGGAGAGGCTGCGCGACAAAGTGGCCGCGGCCGCGTCGCGCGCGGGGCGCGACGCGAACGCCGTCTCGATTCTGCTGGCCGCCAAGTTTCAGGAGCCCGAACGGGTCGTCGCAGCCTTGCGCGCCGGAGGCGGCCTGATAGGCCACAACTACATCCAGCAGCTGGAGGAGGGCGAAAGGGCTCTGAGCGAGCTGGGCGCGCCCTTCCACCGCGTCCACGTCATCGGCCACGTGCAGGCGAACAAGGCCGGCAAGGCAATCCGTGCAGCCGACTGCATCGAAACCCTCGATTCGCTCAAGCTCGCTGCGCGCCTCGACCGGCTGCAAGGCGAACGCATCTCAGCGGGCGAGCTCGGAAAGGACGGCAGCCCCCTCGGCCCCTTCGACGTCATGATCCAGGTCAACTCGGCGGGCTCCGAATCTCAGCACGGCGTGGATCCGAGCGGCGTCGTCGACCTCGCCGGAGCCGTTGCCGAGCTGCCGAACCTGCGCCTCGTCGGGCTCATGCTCATCGGCGCGAACACCGACGACGTCGCCGCGGTGGCCGCCTCCCATGCGCGCGTACGGGAGCTGCGGGATGCCGTTCGGGCCGCCGGCGTCGCCAGCTGCACCGAATTGTCGATGGGCATGACGGGCGACATGGAAATTGCCATTGCCGAAGGATCAACGGAGGTTCGAGTCGGCACGGCCGTGTTCGGGCCGCGTCCCGTGATGAAGCAATCCCGCTCGCGATGAAGCAAGACAAACATCATGACGCAATCCCGCTCGCAATGAGGCAAGACAAACATCATGAAGCCAGATTGCTCGACATGAAGCAAGCCTGCTCGCCATGAAGCATTGCCAGCTGCCGGTCTAAGGGCACTACGGAATGCGCGCCAGCCAGGCCGGGTCGGCGAATTTGGCGTCGGCGAGGCTCTTGGCGGCGATCAGCTCGTCGGGGCGGTACTTTGCTTTTCTCACCGTGCGCCCGCGCGCCAGCGATCGGCGAAGCGCCTCGATGACGTCCTCGCGCGCCGCGTCGACGTAGGAGCCGATTCCCACCACCTTCTTCTGGGCGCTCTTCGTGCCGCGCGCGCCGGTGTCCGGCCGGAAGAGCCGGGTGACGGCCAGCAGCTGCTCGGTTTCGATTTCCCAGCTCATGACCGCGTGGTGAATCGTCGCGCCCCCGGCGAGCCTGCGTTGGGCTGCGCCGCCGATCTTCCCGTCGAGGGTGGCGATGTCGTTGACCGGCATGTAGAAGGCCGGCACTCCCATTTTTTTCAGGGCACGCAGAACCCACGAATCGCACAGCGCATAGGATTCGCGCAGGCTCAGGCCTGAAAGGGCCGCGCTTGGCACGATCACCGAGTAGGCGACCGCCCGGGCGGGGTCCATGTACATCGTGCCTCCCCCGCTTGCCCGCCGCGCCAGTGCGATTCCGCGTTCTTTCGCGGCTTCGACGTCGATCTCGTTGCTCAACGACTGCGAGGAGCCGATCACCGCCGCCGTTTCACTCCAATTCCAGAGGCGAACAGCTGCGGGGCGGACGCCGCCTGCAACGCTCTCTGCGACGGCGTGGTCGAGCGCCAGGTTCAAAGCGATCGAAAGAGGGCGCGATTCGAGCAGGTCGAATCGGGAGGGGAGGCCGGCGGCGCCGTCGGCCTCCGAAAGGCGAGCGCCGTCGGGCTCCGGAAAGCGGTAGGCGCCGGGCTTTGAAGAGCGGCCGACGCCGGGATCCGCCGCTCGACTAAGCGAGCCGATAGAGCCAACCGTGGCGGTCCTCGACCTTTCCAAGCTGGATTCCCGTGATTCGATCGTAAATCGTTCTCGTCACTTCGTTTCGGGGGATCTCCACTCGGAAATCCTTGCCGGAGAGCGAGCCGATGGAGGTGATGACCGCAGCGGTTCCGCAGGCGAACATCTCGGCGACGGCGCCGCTCTCGATTCCGGCCAGCACATCGGCCAAGGCAAGGGTCTCTTCGCGGACGTCCGCGCCGTCGTCGTGCAGAAGCTGGAGAATCGACGAGCGCGTGCAGCCCGCCAAAATGTTGCCGGTGAGCTTGGGGGTGCGGATCGACCCGTCGGACATCACGACGAAGACGTTCATGCCTCCGAGCTCGTCGATGTTCGTGTCGGTGGCGGCGTCGAGGAACATGACCTCGTCGTATCCGCCCTCGTGCGCGATCGTTTTGGGCAGGAGCGATGAGGCGTAGTTGCCTCCGGTCTT
>CAJPTB010000317.1 GCA_905373325.1 uncultured Ancrocorticia sp. | reverse complement strand
GCCAGGCGGCTCGACGGCGTCGCCGGGAGGTTCGACTGGTTCGCCGGGAAGCCCGACAAGTTCGCCGGGAAGCCTGGCCGGGTCATCTGGAGGTTCGACTGGTTCGCCTGGCGGTTCGATCGGTGCCCCCAAGGGGGACGTCCCGAAAGGGCTTGAAAAGTTCTACAAGCAGAAGGTGAACTGGGCGCCGTGTAAGGACGACGCGAAGATGCAGTGCGCGAATGTGAAGGTTCCGTTGGATTACAAGAAGCCTGGCGGCAGGGCGATCACCGTGGCCATGGCGAAACTTCCGGCTAAGGGCGGCAAGCCGATCGGGAGTCTGTTCATCAATCCCGGCGGACCAGGAAGCTCCGGAATCGCGATGGTTGACGTGGCCAGGCAGAGCTTCGGCAAAGACGTTTTAGATAAATACGATGTTGTGGGGTTTGATCCGCGCGGGGTCGGTTCCTCGACGCCTGTTGATTGCGTCGACGACCGGGAACTGGGCAAGATCTTGGATTCCGATATCGACACCTCGACGGAGGCTGGGCGGAAGGCCAGGAAAGCTCAGGCTCGGCAGATAGCGAAAGGGTGCAAGGAGAAATCCGGCGAGTTGCTCGCGCACGTCGGCACGGAGTCGGCTGCCCGCGACATAGATGTTTTGCGAGGCCTGGTGGGCGATGAGAAGCTCAACTATATTGGTTTGTCTTACGGCACCCAGTTGGGCGGGATGTACGCCGATCTCTTCCCGAAGAAGGTCGGCAGGATGGTGCTCGACGGCGCAGCCAACCCTCAGCAGAGCTTTTTGCCCTCCACTTACACGCAAATGCTGAGTTTCGAGAAGTCTTTCGAACGCTATGCTGAGCGCTGCGTGAAGGGCGGGAACTGTCCGTTGGGTTCGTCGGTGGATGCGGCGAAGAAGAAGATGCGCGCCCTGCTGGATCAGGCTCACGCCACGCCGTTCAAGACATCAGACCCGAACAGACCCCTCAATCGGTCGATGCTTCGCTTTGCCCTCACCGGCTTGATGTATAAAGATGAATGGTGGCCGTTGATTACCGGGGGAGCACAAGGCTTGATCGAAGACAATGACGGCTCGACTTTTATGTTTCCCTTAGATACTTATATCGGTCGCGTTGGTGATAGTTTCGATGGCAATTCCATGGAAGCCTACTGGGCGATCAATTGCGCAGATTATGTGCAAAGCTCTGAGGCCGAGTACCAGAAGTATGCGAAGAAGCTGAAGCGGGAAGCGGTCGTCTTTGGATCTTTTTCCGCAGAAGACGATCTAGCCATGCATGTGTGTGCCGAGCTTCCGTATCATCCGAAGGCCAATCCCGGCCCGTACAGGGCGAAGGGGTCGGCTCCGATCGTGGTGATCGGCACGAGGCACGATCCTGCGACGCCGTATTCGTGGGCGCAGAATATACGCAAGACGCTTGATAACTCGGTGCTGCTGACACGGGAAGGCGATGGACACGCGGCCTATGGCGGAGGCTCGTCCTGCATTGACTCTGCGGTCGACAAGTATCTGCTGACCGGCGAGGTTCCCAAGGACGGCCTTGTCTGCCCGGCGGAACAGAAACAAGGGCAAGGTGCGCAGCAGCAGGGCGATCGCAGCATGGACAGCGCGGTCAAGCTCGGCTCCCGAGCGGTTCCTCCGGGTTCGCGGGACCCTTCGGGTTCGCGTGGATAGCGCTCTCGCCTGCCTGTTTGGCGCTTTGAGCTTGAGCCGCTTCGATGGCATGGTGGCTGCCCGAGGCTCGTCCGATCGTCAGTTTGCGACGTGGGCAAGTCTCGGGTAGGCTATTCACCGCTGTTGGTAAAGGCGGCGTGCCACCTTAGCTCAGTCGGCAGAGCGATTCACTCGTAATGAATAGGTCGAGAGTTCGATTCTCTCAGGTGGCTCCAATGCGGCCCCCGCAGACGCGGGGGCCGCGCCCTTCCGCAGAGACTCCGAACTCGTCGGAGTCACGAAGTCGCCTTCTAAAGAGGTCTTGCCTCTTTCCGAACTTGGAGCCTCTGCAAAAGGGGCGTCGCAATAGGTCCCGTTGGACCTGAAGAGGCCTCCCCCAGTGCGCCTGTGGGCAAGACGTCAAGCGTGCGTGAGAACATCATTGAGAACGTGACGCAGATTCTCGAGCGAGACAGGAGCGAGCGGCTCGTCGTTCGCGTGCTTCCCCCGGGTCGGTCGATGTCGGTGTCGATCGTTGGCGACGACGGAAGCAGCTTTCTCGACGCCGAGGGCAACTTGCTCGACGCGGAGAGCAGCGTCGTTTAGGGATCCGAGCAATGAAAGGCTGCCGCCGCTTGGCTGCCTAAACCTGGGACCGCGAATGGATCGCGTATACGATTGGCCTATGGGCGATGAGCAGTCCGCGGTTGAGGGCGACGGCGCGCGTGAGAAGAGCTCGCGCGGGCACCGTTTACAAGAGCAAGAACCGCGCGTGAACGGGAGGGACAACGCGCCGCGGAACCGCGCGCCGGGAGGCGGCCTGCGAGACCGGGCCCGCGGCATGTTCGTCGGCCTCGCCGTCGGCGACGCGATCGGAATGCCCGCAGAATTCAAGGAACCCGGCGAGTTTGAGCCGGTTGGAGGTCTGCGCGCCGGCGGTCCGTTCGACCTTCCGGCGGGGCATTGGACCGACGACACGTCCATGGCCCTTTGCCTTGCGGACAGCCTTTTGGCTTGCGGCGGTTACGACTCCTACGACGTTATGGACCGCTACCGCCGATGGCGGCGGGAGGGGTACCGAAGCTCGACCGGCGTCTGCTTCGACATCGGCAACCAGGTGGCCGCTGCGATATCCGAATTTGAGAGCAACCCTTGGGTCCCAAGGGGCAAGCCGCGGGTTCTGTCGGCG
>CAJPTB010000316.1 GCA_905373325.1 uncultured Ancrocorticia sp. | reverse complement strand
GTTCTGAACAGGTCGGCCACGAGACGGGCTGAGATCGGCTCGCGCCCCTTGTGCTTCTTGTCTTGGCGAGCGTATGGGTAGTAAGGGGCCACTGCGGTGATTCGCTTGGCCGAGGCCCGCTTGGCGGCGTCGACCATGATGAGCTGCTCCATGAGCCACGTGTTGATGGGATCGGCGTGGGACTGGAGGATGAACACGTCGGCCCCGCGCACCGACTCCTCGAAACGGACGTATATCTCAGAGTTGGCGAAATCGTAGGCGGTGACCGGCAAAAGGTCGATTCCCAGTTCGTCCGCGACTTCCTTCGCCAATGCCGGATGCGCCCGGCCGCTTACGAGAACGAGGCGTTTGTCGTTCGCCATCCGCATTCCGGTCATAGTTCCCCTCGCTATTCGGAAACGCCGGCGGCCCTGGCGCCCCCGGTCAGCACTGTGTAGGGCGGAAGCGCAGTCCCCGCCTCCACGGCCGCGTCGCGAACCACGACGTGGCGCGCATCGGCCCCCTCGCCCACGAGGGCGTCGGTGAACTCACCCGGGCCCACGAGGGCGCCCTTCGCGATCGACGTCGTCCCGTAGAGCCCCGTTCCGGGCAGGACCCGGCAATCCGGCGCCAAAGTGACGGTCACGTCAATCGACGTGGTCGCGGGATCGACGATCGCCGCCCCGGCGCGCATCCACGCCTCGAGGGTCCTCCGATTCATCTGCTCGCGCAGAGCCGCCAACTGGATGAGGTCGTTGCACCCTTCGACGAGCCACGAGTCCTCGACGACGTACGAGCCGACCCCTGCGCCGGATTCATAGGCCTTCGCCACGACGTCGGTCAGGTACATCTCGCCCTGCGCGTTCTCGGTGTCGAGCCCTCCGACGGCCTCGCGAAGGAAGTCGGCGTCGAAAACGTACGTAGACGTGTTGATCTCGGCGATCTCACGTTGTTCCTGCGTCGCGTCTTTGTGCTCGACGACGCCGGCGACGGCCCCTTCGGCGTCGCGGACGATCCTGCCATAGCCTGTGGGATCGGGCACGACGGCGGTCAGAACCGTGACCGCATTGCCTTCGTGCCGTCCCAGAAGGCGAGACAAAACGTCGGACGAAAGCAGAGGAGTGTCCCCCGCAGTAACGACGACCGGCCCCGAAAGATCCGCCGGAAGGGCGCGCAAGCCGCACCAGAGGGCTCTGCCCGTGCCCTTGATCTCGTCCTGGTCTGCAATCGTGATCCCGGGATCGCACTCGGCGGCGTGTGCGGCGACGCGGTCGCGTTCGTGGCGCACGACAACGGCGATGTGATCGGGGGCAAGCCCCCGCGCCGCGAAGATCGCGTGGCCGAGGAGCGTGCGGCCGCACATGGGATGGAGGACTTTGGGGATCTCGGATTTCATCCTGGTTCCCTGACCGGCGGCTAGAACGACGACGGCAGCCGGATGCGGTCTGCTCACAGTAGGCCCCTTCCTGTGGTCATAGACCAAGTTTAACCGCTGCCTGAGAGTTTCGCCTACGCCGTCCGCACAGCGACGCCGACTGTGCGCCGCATCTGCTCCGCCCCCAGGATTCGAACCCGGACAAAAGGTTCCAAAGACCTCTGTGCTGCCATTACACCAGGGCGGATCACCCGGACGATTGTATAGGCGCGTCCGCGAAAAGTCATCCCAAAGTCGGAAAGCCGTCCGAAAGTCGGGCTGAGGACGCCTGGGCTGACGTCTCGCTGTTCACCGGAAGCGAAGCTCTTTCCTTTGAGCGAAACGATATGTTGAGGTTTCGGCCTCGGCCAGCCGCCTTCGCCCGCGGTCGGCGCCGAGCCTGGCCCGTCTGGTCCTTCCCCTCCACGATGCGCGAAATGGCGGGCATTTGACGGAGCGGACGAGCCCGCGCATCCACACGCTGAAAAGCGAGCGTTTTTTACGGTCGCACGATCCGTTCGGCGTCAAAGCGGAGTGGCAATGGGGAGAGATCCTCCTTCGGACTGAAGTAAACAGCCGCTTTTACTGCAATAATTGATATATGAGCGCAAATTCTTCTTCGTCACCCCGGCGCGTGCGGATGTCCCGAGCCGAGCGCCGTGAACAGCTGATCCGCGTAGCCCGCCAGCTCTTTGGAACTCGAGGCTATGATGCCGTCTCCGTCGAAGAAATCGCGAGTGCGGCAGGCGTCTCCAAGCCCATCGTCTACGAGCATTTCGGAGGGAAGGAAGGCCTCTACCAGGTTATCGTCGACCGCGAGGTGAAGGCCCTTTCCGACATCCTGCGGTCTCAGATGCGTCCCGAACACAGCGCGCGGGCAGTCCTTGAGGGAATCGTCGTCACCCTTCTCGACTTCATCGAGGAGAACGCCGACGGATTCCATCTGCTCGCCCACCAGTCGCCCACCGCCGTCAGGAGCGAGACCTTCGAGACCGTCATGGCCGACATCGCAGACCAAGTCACCGTTTTCCTCGCCCCGCTTCTGGAGAAGCAGGGGCTCGATCCCGCATCGGCGCCCGTCTACGGGCAGATCCTCGCCGGCGGCGTCGGACAGATAGGTCAGTGGTGGAGCGAGAACATGCAGGTCGATAAGAAACTCGTCGCCGCCCAGGTGACGAACCTGCTTTATCTCGGCCTTCGAGGCATGGAAAAGGATCCACAGCTCCAGACACGCTGAGGCGCAACTCAGTCTCTCTTTACGAAAGGTCGAGCGTCCGTCGATGGCAGCCTCGCTGCCGGTCGGCGGACGCTTTCTCGTCCTCGCTTCCACGTCGTCCGATCCTCGCATCCTCGCGTCTACTCGTCGCCCGCCCCTCACTTCTACTCGTCGCCCGATCCGAGCCCTTTCATCGCTTTCTAAAAGGACTTCGCCATCCACTTCGCCTGCCCGCCTTTCGGCACAACCCTGCC
>CAJPTB010000315.1 GCA_905373325.1 uncultured Ancrocorticia sp. | reverse complement strand
TCGGAGCTGAAGACCTACGTGCGCAAGACGCGCAAGGCCGTCGCCGCCGGCGACGCCGAGGACTATGAGGACGATTCCAGCCGCGATATTCGGGATCAGCCGCTTCACATGCTCGTGCATGTGAAGGATGATCCTCTCGTTTTGGCTAAGGAGCTTCTGTGAAAGTGCCATGAGCCTATCGTGCCACACGATTGGCCCCCGGGGAGGGCTGCGTCCGGGGACTCCGAGCCGCGGCCTAGAAGACGAGGGTCAAAAACGCCACGAATGTGAAGAAGACTCCCAAGGGAATCGACAGGAGGGTGAAGATTCCGGACAGGAGGGTGACCCGCAGGTCGTCTTTGAGATAGGGCGCATTGACGAGCCCTCCCGCGGCGGCGATCGCCGAACGCTGGGCGGCCTCGATGCGCGGCATCCACGTTTCGCGCAGCTGGGCGGCCTCGGCCGCGGCGTCGTGCAGACGGTCGCGCTCGATCGTCTCTTCGGAGTCGGCGAAGTCGTCCTTGGGAGGCGGCGCCGATTCCCGCCGTCCGCTTTGATCTATGACGACGATCTCCCGGGAAGGGGAGTCGCCTTCGTCGACGCCGCCCGAGCGGTTTTTGCCTTCGTCGACGCCGCCTTCGTCGGTCTTGCCTTCGGCCCCTTCGGGCAGGGAGTCTGAATCGGAGGAGACAACCCGGCCCGAACTTTCCTGCCAGCGGTCGACGGCGTCCTTGAGCCTCTTGCGGCGCCAGGCGAAGACAAGCGCCGAGACCAGGCCAAACGCGGAGACTCCGCCCAGCAGGACCGTGAGGAACGTGCCGGCGTCGCCGCCGAGGGCGAAAACGAGCGCGATGAGGAGCCCGTTGACGACGAGGGCGTTGCCGACCAGGCTGCGGCCGGGCCCGCGGGTGATCCGTTCGATGAACGGCAGGAGGTCTTTCAGCGAACCGGGAGTGAGGAACATGAAACCATTGTCGGGCCAGACAATTGGAATCTCCTGCAGACGGGCCGGCGGTTCCGCGCAGGGACGAATTTCGAAGGCGGGCCGCCCGCTCTCGAGGGCGCCAGCCGCTTTTGGCGGAACTTGCGAGTTGGGACGGATTCCGCGCGCTTCGGCGAAACTCACACATCGCTCCCACGTTGCGAGGCCTGGCGAAGGCCGACGAGCACTACACTGGTGGAGACTGTTCGACAAAGGAGCACTGTGCCCGCATCCCTTCCCAGCGAGATCGCCCCCGCTTCGACGGCGCCGTCGCGCATCCGCAATTTCTGCATCATCGCCCACATCGACCACGGCAAGTCGACGCTGGCCGACAGGATGCTCCAGCTGACGGGAATCGTCGACGAGCGCGTCATGCGAGACCAGTACCTCGACCGCATGGACATCGAGCGCGAGCGGGGGATCACGATCAAGTCCCAGGCGGTCCGCCTGCCGTGGACCGTCGACGGCGAAGCCTATGCCTTGAACATGATCGACACTCCCGGGCACGTCGACTTCTCCTACGAGGTCAACCGCTCGCTCGCCGCGTGCGAGGGGGCGATCCTCCTCGTCGACGCGACCCAGGGAATCGAGGCGCAGACCCTCGCCAATCTGTACATGGCGCTCGACAACGACCTTGCGATCATCCCCGTGCTCAACAAGATCGATCTCCCATCGGCCCAGCCCGAGAAGTACGCGGAGGAGCTCGCCTCGCTCATCGGCGTCGACCCCGGCGAATGTCTTGCCGTGTCTGGGAAGACCGGCTTGGGCGTGGCCGATCTGCTCAACAGGATCGTCGCCGAGGTTCCAGCGCCCGAGGGCGAGGCTGGCGGCCCGACCCGCGCAATGATCTTCGATTCCGTCTACGACACCTATCGCGGCGTCGTCACGTACATCCGCGTCAAGGACGGCAGACTCGCCCCGCGCGAGCGCATCCAGATGATGTCGACGGGCGCGACGCACGAGCTCCTCGAGATCGGCGTCATTTCGCCCGAGCCCACGCCGACCGACGGCCTGGCCGCGGGCGAGGTCGGCTACCTCATCACGGGCGTCAAAGACGTGCGCCAATCCCGGGTGGGCGATACCGTGACCGCTGCCAAATCCCCTGCGGAGAAGCCGCTTGACGGCTACCAGGACCCCAAGCCCATGGTGTTCTCCGGCGTCTATCCGATCGACGGATCGGACTATCCGGATCTGCGAGACGCCTTGGACAAGCTCAAGCTGAACGACGCCGCCCTGTCATACGAGCCAGAGAACTCGGTGGCCCTCGGCTTCGGCTTCCGATGCGGGTTCCTGGGGCTGCTGCATTTGGAGATCGTCCGGGAGCGCGTGGAGCGCGAATTCGGGATCGACATCATCGCCACGGCGCCGTCGGTTGTTTACCGGGTGGCGACCGAGGGCGGCGAGGAGGTCGTCGTGACGAACCCTTCGGAGTTCCCCGAGGGGAAGATCAAGCAGATCTTCGAGCCGACGGTGCGGGCCACCGTGCTCACGCCCTCGGACTACACGGGGACGATAATGGAGCTCTGCCAGCAGCGGCGCGGCACGATGCTGGGCATGGACTACCTGTCCTCCGAGCGGGTCGAGCTCCACTACATCCTTCCCCTCGCCGAGATCGTCACCGATTTCTTCGACCAGCTCAAGAGCAGGACGAAGGGATACGCCTCCCTCGACTACGACATGGCCGAGGATCAGGAGGCCGATCTCGTCAAGGTCGATGTGCTGCTCAACCACGAGGTCGTCGACGCCTTCTCGGCGATCGTCCACAAGGACAAGGCGTACTCCTACGGACTCGAGATGACGAAGAAGCTCAAAGAGCTCATTCCCCGCCAGCAGTTCGAAATTCCCGTTCAGGCCGTCCTTCGGCGCCTCTTCTCCGTCGGGAAGGTCAGCCACGGCGGAAAGTCAG
>CAJPTB010000314.1 GCA_905373325.1 uncultured Ancrocorticia sp. | reverse complement strand
ACTCCGGCGATCGATCCGCCTGCTTCCTGCCCGTAGGCTCCGATGTTCTGGACCGGGGCCGCTCCCACGGTTCCGGGGATTCCGGAAAGCGCTTCGACGCCCATCCACTCGTTGGCGATCGTGTGGACGACGAAGTCGTCCCATGGGGTTCCCGCGCTCACCCGAAGGTTGGCCCCTTCGCACCCTCCTTCTTGCCTGAGGACGATGCTCTGGCGCACATCGCGCACGACGACGCCGGGAAAACGGCCGTCGGCGGCCAAGACGTTCGAGCCGCCGCCGAGAACCATGACGGGGACTCCTTCGGCGTCGGCCTCGCGGACCGTCTCAACGATCTCCTCCTCGCTCGACGCCTCAACGAGCCGATCGAAGGAGCCCCCCACGGCAAAGGTCGTCAACTCGGCGAAGGAACTGGCTCCGACTCTTGCACGGGTGGCGGGCAGAGGCGCCGAAGGGACGGGAGGCACTGCTGAATGCTCTGGAACGCTGCAACTCACGGGCTGAGCATACCAAGAGACGGAGGCGCCCAGGCGGCGGGCACAGCCAAGCGGCGGGCACACCAAGCGGCACGGGGTTCGCCTCCCGAGGCGCCCACGGGGTTCGCTTCCTGAGACGCCGGGCTTTTCTGGAGCGCCGGGAGGCTCCCTTGTGCGTGTCGCCGACGGGGTAGGCGCACGAAGGGTTTTCCTGGAGCGTCGGGCCCCCTTGGGCGCAGCGTCTTCTGGGCGTCGGCGCAACCCTGTAGCCGACGCTTTTGACAGGGCCCTTGGCGGAATTCGCGAGGGGACGGACGGCATGGCGGAGCAGCGCAGGAAGGACGGGGGACGCGGCACAAGACCACAGGCGCACGACGGCGAAGCCCGTCTACTGGACGGCAAAAGCCCGCGGCCAAAGCCGCGGGCTTGAATCTGCTAGGGCAGAGCGATCAGCGAGTCTCGCGATGAGACGTCGACTTGTTGCACCTCGGGCAGTACTTCTTCAGTTGAAGACGATCCGGCGTATTGCGACGGTTCTTCTTCGTGATGTAGTTGCGCTCCTTGCAGTCCTCGCAGGCGAGGGTGATCTTGGGGCGAACATCCTGAGACTTGCTAGCCACTTTCTAACTCCTCTTGTTTTGTCAACAAAGCGAGGGCCGCTTCGCGACCGTAGCGGGGGCGGGGCTTGAACCCGCGACCTCACGATTATGAGTCGTGCGCTCTGACCAGCTGAGCTACCCCGCCGCATCTCACCTTGCGGTGATTGAGCCCCGAAAGGGAATCGAACCCTTGACCTTCTCCTTACCATGGAGACGCTCTGCCGACTGAGCTATCGGGGCAGCGCGGACAAGCTTATCAACAAACAATCCGGGCAGTGGCCCGGAGTTCGGTGACGCCAATCACGCTCATGCGGTTGACCGCGTGGCGGGTGAGGGATTCGAACCCCCGAAGCTCACGCGTCTGATTTACAGTCAGATCCCTTTGGCCGCTCAGGAAACCCGCCTTACAATGCTCGGTTTCCCGGACATCGCCAGACGAGATTACCAGGGTGATCCCAGTACATGTCAAATTTTCCGTAGAATGGGAGACGCGAGTCACGAGGCGGGGGCTCCCATTCTCAGAAACGGGAACCGCCGCGCCAAATCAACGAAACACCCCCGCCGCCGCGGGCGAAAGGAGCATCCATGGCAGATTCGTCCTTCGACGTCGTCTCCGAGTACGACCGCCAGGAAGTCGACAACGCAGTCAACCAAACCGCCAAGGAGATCTCGCAACGTTACGACTTCAAAGGAGTGGGCGCATCGATCGCGCTCTCCGGCGAAACGATCACGATGACCGCGAACGCCCCCGAGCGGGTTTTGGCCGTCTACGACATCCTGCAAACCAAGTTCGTGCGCCGCGGGGTCTCGCTCAAGTCGCTCGACATCGGCGACGGCGAGCCGAAGCAATCGGGCAAGGAGCACAGGCTCGTAGGGACCCTCAAGCGGGGCCTGAGCCAGGAGAACGCGAAAAAACTATCGAAGCTCGTGCGCGACGAGGGGCCCAAAGGGGTCAAAGTGCAGATCCAAGGCGAGGAGCTGCGCGTCTCATCGAAGTCTCGCGACGCGCTTCAAGAGACGATCGCTTTGCTCAAAGGCGCGGACGTCGACTGCGCCCTCCAATTCCAAAACTACCGCTGACGAGTTCCGGGCCTGTCGGGGGCGGCGAGGCAGCCGACCTGTCGCCGACAGGCCCCAGAACTGAAACGGACGCAGCAGAAGGAGGCGGAGAGACTCGCGAGAGGAGGGTGCGGCGGGGCCCGCGCGACCCGGCGGGGCCCGCACGGACGTCAGTACAGCTTCCCGTCGTGCTCCTCGCCCCGCGAAACGGCCGTCATGGTCTCGCGTTCGACGACCTTGATCCGCTTGCGCCCCTCGGCCTCGCCAAGCTCCTTCTCGAAGGCTTCGAGAAGCTCCCAGCCGTGCCAGGTTGTATACCGCACGCCCCGCTCGTTCAGCAAGGCGACGACGCCTTCCCCGCCGTCGGGGGTTCCAGTCGCGGAAAGCCTGCCGGCGTTCGCATCCTCGACGAGGTTGGCGATCGTCTCCTGCGCGTCCGACTTGGTCGATCCGATGAGGCCGACGGGGCCGCGCTTGACCCATCCCGTCGCATAGAGCCCGTTCACAGGCTTCCCGTCCTCGACCACGCGCCCTCCGACGTTCGGGATCACGCGCTTCTCATCGTCGAACGGAGCCCCTTCGATCGGGCTGGAGGCGTAGCCGACCGCGCGATAGACCGCCTGCACCGGATAATCGATGTACTCGCCGGTCCCCTCGACCGATCCGTCGCCCCGCAGCCGGGTGCGCTCCATGCGGATCGCCTCGACCTTGCCGTCGCCGAGAATCGCGACGGGCTGCTGGAGCA
>CAJPTB010000313.1 GCA_905373325.1 uncultured Ancrocorticia sp. | reverse complement strand
ATGCCGTAACGCACCATCGCCCCTCGCGCGGGCATAGGGGCAACGCTGCTCACTGCCGGAAAATACCTTTTTTTCGGCGGAACGGCCTTCGCGCTGGACCTGACGGTGCTCTCCATCCTCATATCCACGCTCGGATGCCCCGCATGGTTCTCAGCCGCGACTGCTTTCGCCGTCTCAACGGTTTTCGCCTTCTTTACCCAGATGCGCTACACCTTCAGGTCGAATGCCTCGACGCGAGGGGCGATGGTGCGTTACGGCATCCTTTTGGCGGCGAACATGGTCTTCACGGCTGCCGTCGTCGACCGTTTCGACTCGTGGTGGGACGCCTACGTGCAAGGGAAAATATTCTCCACTGGGATCACGACGCTGTGGAACTACTTCATCATGAAGCACTGGGTTTTTCCGCGCCGCGAGGAGGAAGACGGTCGGGGGTGACCGACATGGCCGACAGGCCGCGACGGCCTCCGTTCGGCACTTTCGTTGCCCCGCGGGGCGTTCCTCCGGCGAGCAGACTCATCGAGGGCCGGTTGACCGGTCGAGTCAAGCCCGGCGAGCGCCCGGCGAGCAGATTCGGCGCAGGCCGATCGGCCCGCTGAGTGAGGCCCGCTGAACGGGGTCGGCGAAGGCCGACCGACCCGTCGGCCAAAGGAACGGCCCGTCGCGGAGGCTTTCCTCTGTCCGCCGAATGACGATTACTCGGATGCCTCCGCCCCGGTCCGCCCGCCTGTCCGTCGCCCGCCTATCCGTCGAGCAGACCCAGCAGATACGCTCCGTAGCCCGACTTGACGAGCGGCTCGGCGCGCTGGCGCAATTCGTCGTCGGTCAGGAATCCCATCCTCCAAGCGACCTCTTCCGGCGCGCCGATCTTCAGGCCCTGACGCGCTTCGACGGTGCGTACGAAGCCGGTGGCGTCGGCGAGGGAATCGAAGGTGCCGGTGTCGAGCCAGGCCGTCCCGCGAGGCAAAACTTCCACCTGCAGCTTGCCCGCCTCGAGGTAGACGCGGTTGACGTCGGTGATTTCGTACTCGCCGCGGGCGGAAGGCTTGAGCTCCTTGGCGATGCGGACGACGTCGTTGTCGTAGAAGTACAGGCCCGGGACCGCGAAATTGGACTTCGGCTCGGCGGGCTTCTCCTCGATGGAGACGGCGGTGAAGTTTTCGTCGAACTCGACGACGCCGTAGGACCGCGGATCTGAGACGTGGTAAGCGAAGACCGCTCCGCCGTCGGGATCGACGTGGCGGCGCAGGCGCGTTCCCATTCCCGGCCCGTAGAAGATGTTGTCGCCGAGAACCAGCCCCGCGGGAGCGTCTCCGACGAAGTCGGCGCCGATGACGAAGGCCTGCGCCAGGCCGTTGGGCTTGTGCTGCACGGCGAATTCGAGGTTGACGCCGTAGCGGGAGCCGTCGCCGAGGAGCCGGTGGAAGCCGGGGGCGTCCTCGGGCGTGGTGATGACCAGAATGTCCTTGATGCCCGCGAGCATGAGGGTGGACATCGGATAGTAGATCATCGGCTTGTCATAGACGGGCACCAGCTGCTTGGACGTGCCGAGGGTGATGGGATTGAGTCGTGTGCCGGACCCGCCGGCCAGAATGATTCCGCGCATGTCTTCTAGTGTCGCACCTCATCGAGGTTTTCCGCGATTCCGATGCGCTCGGCGTCCTCCGGGTCGTCGACGACGACCAGGCGGGCCGAGGCTAGAGTCCCTGCCGCCGCCTCCAGCGCCTGAGAGGGCGACGGCGCGACAAGAAGCCTCGCCCGAGCCCCGGCCGCGCCGAAGGCGGGCGACCCCGAGCTGAAATCGCGGTCGGAACCCGAGCCCGAACCGGGGCCGGTTGAAGCGGAGCCCCGGCTTGGGCCGGAGCCTGGGCTCGGACCCGGGGCGGGGCGTGAAACGAGATCACGGTCCAAATCCAGATCTGAAACGCCGCCCCAGAGCTGCCAATTCGACGCTTCGTGGGCGGCCTCGTCCATGAACACGTCGGATGCGCCCACGACCTCGGCGGCGGCGTCGCGGACTCCGGGCGGCAGACTTTCGCCGGTCCACTGCATGGCCAGGGGCGCCGGGTCGACGGCGAGCACCTCGACGCCGTTGGCGGTCGAGCCGGCCCAACGCTCCGGCGCGTCGGTGACGACCGCCGCGAGGCCTCCGCTCGGCGTCTGCCCGACTGCCACGTGAGCCCCGGCGAGCAATGCGCCCAAGCCCCACAGCACCTGTTTGAATCCCGCCTGGCAGTCGAGAAGCACCACGGTGCCCGGCTCGATCCAGACGTCCTCGAGCAGGTAGCCCGCGATTTTCGCGAGGTGATTCGCGGCCACGCGCCCCGACAGCTCGACGCGGCCTTCGGCCGAGTACCACGTCAACGCCGGCGAAGTCCCTCGCCGCTCCAAAGCCCGGTACAGATGCAGCGCGTCCATCATCGACCCTCCGAAGGCTCGCCCCACGCGGCTGCGACCGCCGCGTCGGGGTCGGGATGCCCTGCCGCGGCCAGGCACGCGCGGGCCGCCTCGGGCGTTCCCGCGGCTACGAAGTTGGGGGCCGTCCAAGCGTTGCGGCGGTACACGGGCTGTGCGTCGGCGCCGCCCCCTCCGGAGCAGTCGCCGGAGCCTCTGATTGCGCCGTTGCCCGAGCCGCCCGCCTCGTCGCCCCATCCGATGAAGCGGCCGCCCGCGCGTTCGACCAAGATCGCCCCGGCCGCTACGTCCCACGGCTTTGTTCCGACGTTGAAAGTCGCCAGGAAGCTTCCCGCGGCGGCCTCCGTGAGCATGAGCGCCGTCGATCCGGTGCGTCTGAGCGAGCGCGCCGAGCCTATGAGGCGGCCGAAGCCGCGGAGGGCGGCGTCGACGTCGTCGATTCTGGGCGAGGGAAACTCTGTTCCGACG
>CAJPTB010000312.1 GCA_905373325.1 uncultured Ancrocorticia sp. | reverse complement strand
CGGCCCCGTCGTCCACATGCTCCACCGCATTGGCCTGAGCGGCAGTATCCACTAGAATCTGGGTGTTCGGAGGAAGGACTGACATGGCCAAGGACAAGAACGGCAAAAAGCCCAAAAAGCAACGCTGGTACAAGGTCATCGGCGAGGCATACAAGATCACCAAGCGCTCCTACCCGTGGGTGGGTTGGGCGCTCCTCGGCGCCGCCGCCTTGGGATTGCTTTTCGGCATCGTCCTCACAATCGTCCTAGGCGGCTTTTTCTGGATCGTCTTCGGCGTCATGCTCGCCTTCATTCTGCCGATGATCACCCTCGTGCGGCTCGTGCGGCGGGCAAGCTACGGCCAAATCGACGGGATGCCGGGAGCCGTCTCCGCGGTGCTCGACAACATCGGGCGCGGCTGGAACGTCACCACGGAACCCGTCCGATTCAACGCCCGCACCCAAGACCTCCTCTTCAGGGCGGTCGGCCGAGCCGGAATCGTCCTCATCACCGAGGGCCCCACGCAGCGGGTGCGCAACCTCGTCGCCGAGGAGAAGCGCGCCCTCAAGCGCGTCGCCCCCAACACCCCCATCCACGTCATCAACGTCGGCAACGACGACGATCAGACGAAACTCATGGCTTTGGAGAAAGAGATGCGCAAGTTCCCCAAGGCCATCACCAACCAGGAAGTCGCGGCGCTCTCCAACCGCCTCGACGCCCTGAACTCAAAGGCCCTTCCCATCCCGAAGGGAATCGACCCCGCCAAGGCCCGCGCCAACCGCCGCGCCCTGCGGGGAAACTGAAGCAGTCCGACTCCTCTCGCGAGAGAGTCGCCGAATCGCCCCGACAAGTCGGGCCAACCGGGAGCCGCGCCGGGAACACGGGAACTGCGCGAGGCTCAGACGGCCAAAGACCGAGCATGGTCAGTCACACCCGTGGAACACATGCAGCGAAGCTCCAGACAGCCGAGTAACATGCAAGTGTTCGAGGCATTCCGCCCGCGCGTGCGACGTCGGCGGACGCCCGCCTCACAGACGAAGAGCATTAAGGAGTGACCGTGTTCTCAACCGCGGAAGAAGCCATCGCCTATACGCGAGAGGAAGGAGTCAAGTTCATCGACGTCAGGTTCTGCGACCTCCCCGGCGTCATGCAGCACTTCTCCATTCCCGTCGCCGCCTTCAAAGACGACGTCTTCACCGAGGGTCTCATGTTCGACGGTTCGTCGATACGAGGATTCCAGGCCATCCACGAATCGGACATGAAGCTCGTTCCCGACGTGACGTCGGCCTACGTGGATCCGTTCCGCATCGAAAAGACCCTGGTCATGAATTTTTCCATCGTCGACCCTTTCACAGGCGAGCCTTATCCCCGCGACCCCCGGAACATCGCCCGCCGCGCCGAGGAACATCTGCGCTCGACGGGCATCGCGGACACGGTCTACTTCGGCGCGGAGGCGGAATTTTACGTTTTCGACGACATCCGCTTCGACTCACAGGTCAATTCCTCCTTCTACGCCATCGACTCGGAGGCCGGATGGTGGAACACCGGCAGGGACGAAGCCGGCGCCAACCTCGGATACAAGACGCGGCTCAAGGGAGGCTACTTCCCCGTTTCGCCGAACGATCATTTCTGCGATTTGCGAGACGCAATGTCGGTTCGCCTCGCCGACGTCGGCCTGGAAGTCGAACGCGCGCACCACGAAGTCGGCACCGGCGGACAGCAGGAGATCAACTACACGTTCAGCACGCTTCTCGCTGCGGCCGACGATCTCATGAAGTTCAAGTACGTCATCAAGAACACGGCCTTTGAGCACGGCAAGTCGGCGACTTTCATGCCCAAACCCCTTTTCGGCGACAACGGCTCCGGCATGCACTGCCATCAGTCTCTGTGGAAAAACGGAGTTCCGCTTTTTGCGGACGAGAGGGGCTACGGAGGCCTGTCGGATATGGCGCGTTGGTACATCGGGGGGCTCCTCGAGCACGCGCCTTCGCTCCTCGCCTTCACGAATCCTTCGATCAACTCTTTCCACAGGCTCGTTCCGGGCTTTGAGGCGCCGGTGAACCTCGTCTACTCTGCCCGCAACCGTTCGGCGTGCATCCGCATCCCCGTCACGGGCTCGTCCGCAAAGGCGAAAAGGGTCGAGTATCGGGTGCCGGACCCCTCCGCCAATCCCTACCTCGCTTTTGCCGCGCAGCTCATGGCCGGCCTTGACGGCATCAAGAATCGCACGGAGCCGGCCGAGCCGATCGACAAGGACCTTTACGAGCTTCCGCCAGAGGAGCACGCGCTGATCGACCAGCTGCCGGAATCTTTCGAGGACGCGCTCCGCGCGCTCGAGGCGGACCACGACTATCTCCTCGAGGGCGACGTCTTCACCGAGGATCTCATCCGCACGTGGATTGACTACAAGACCGCCAACGAGATAGCGCCCGTGCGCCAACGCCCGCATCCCTACGAGTTCGCCCTCTACTACGACATCTAGAGGCGCGGCGCCCCGCTCGGGGCCGGCCCCGCAAACGGCGGCGGGACCGGCCTGCGTCGGCGCCCCTTTTTGCATCCGTCCAGACCTCCGGGCAGGCAGACGGCTGGGCTCGGCGCCGTCTGCCGAACGATCTCGCTCGTGAACGACCGGGAGCCCCGGGCGCCCCGTTTGCAGCGGAGGCCTCCAGCGCCAAGCCTGACGTCGCGGCCCTTGAAAGGCGCCTAGGTTCAGACACGGTCCAGAAAATGGGCGTTTCGCGAGCCTAGGCATTTTCACGTATGCCGCACCGAACGCCACGCCACACGCGTCCGCGCAACAGCCGCAGCTTGCCGCTCCCACGCACGCCCACACAGCTTGCCGCTTCACGCCCCCGCAGCTTGCTGCCCCGTCCCCGCAGCTTGTTGCTCTCGCCCACGTAACTTGC
>CAJPTB010000311.1 GCA_905373325.1 uncultured Ancrocorticia sp. | reverse complement strand
TTCCTTCGCTGCCGCCTCTCCATTCTCAATTTCCTCGAATTTGGCGGGCTGTGAAGCTTTACCTGGCCACCGGGAACGTGGGAAACTGTAAGCACCTAAACGGAGGTGATTACGGTGGCTTATCAACACGACAACGTGGTTGTGTGCGGCGTCGACGGTTCCGACGCTTCTTTCAACGCCCTCAAGTGGGCGGCGCAGGAGGCGAAGATGCGCAACGCCGTGCTGGAGATTCTTTGCTGCCATCAGGAACCGACATATCCGGGACACCGCGGCAACGCCGGCCTGACCGAGGCCGATGCGCGGGAGGTCGTTGAGAAGGCGCGGGAGAAGACGGCCGACGTCGGCGTCGACGTCCAGACCTCTCTCGAGGCGGAAGACCCGACCTCGGCGCTTCTGGCGCGTTCGAAGAAAGCGGCGCGAGTCGTCGTAGGGGCGCGGGGCGGATCTGGCGGATTCGCCGACAGGCTTTTGGGGTCGGTGGCTTCGGCCCTTTCCGCGCGCGCATTCTGCGCCGCCGTCGTCGTCCCGTCGACGGCGGTGAGAGACGTGCTCCCGGTCGAGCACATCGTGTGCGGCGTGGACGGATCGGAGACGTCGAAGATCGCTCTGGGGCTGGCCGTGCGGGAGGCCGCGAGATGGAAGGCCAAGCTTTCCTGCGTCTCCGCCATCAACCTCAGCGGGTCGATGTGGGTGCCGGGGCCCGGGTACCACCAAGAGGTGCTCGACGACGTCCGCGCCGGCCTCAAAGACACCGTCATGAAGGCGGCCGAGGGGTACGAGATCGACGCGCACTGCCACGTGATCGAGGGCAATCCGGCCGCGCTGCTCGCCGAGTTCTCGACGGCGGTGGACATGCTTGTGGTCGGCACTCGCGGACGTGGAGGCTTTGCCGGCCTGCTGCTTGGATCGACGAGCCAGGCCATCCTCCATCACTCCGTGTGCCCGACGATCATCGTTCCGCGCCGAACCAGTGAGAACGAGGACGCCCCGTGGGGCAACGTCCCGTGGAGCCGCACCGCCAAGTAGGGGCCTTGCGACTGGCTCGACTGCGAGCGCGCACGCCCCGGTCCGACGGCGGTGCGTCCGGCGAGTGGACGGGCGGAGTCCCGCGTCGATCGGCAGTGTCCGTCGGCGGCTGACCGGAGGCGGCGCACGCCGCCCGCGCCGACGTGCTTGAACCCGCCGACGCGGGTAGACTAGGCACGTTGCCCTCGTAGCTCAGGGGAAGAGCGACCGCCTCCTAAGCGGTAGGTCGAAGGTTCGAATCCTTTCGAGGGCGCAATTTTTTCGGCGCGGGCGCCGACAGCCGAGCCTTTTCCGGGGTTCGCATATGAATCCGGCCTTTTCCGGGGTTCGCATGGGAATGGGGTTCACTTGGGAGTGTTGCAGGAGCTCTTGCATTCTGGCGCTAGGCGCCACTGCTCTTCTCCGAAGTTCGCAGTTGTTTTTGAGGGACGGCGTCGCCTCTTGAAAGGACGACGTGCGTCGCTCCCGCCGTCTTCGCAGGGAGGCTGACGGCGCCGAGTGGGGCGGCGCGCAGGTCCGAAGGCGGCGTCGCACGTGCCGCATGGTCAGCCCTGAGTGCGGATGTGTGAGGGCGGCTTCGTTTACGGACGATCGGCGCGGTAAGCGGAATTTCGGTTGCAGTACCGATACCGTGGATGCGTGAGCCCTTTCTTCAAGCGCAGTCGCAAAAATGACAAGGCCGCGCCCGCGGCCGAGTCCGCCGCGCCGTCGCCGGAGGCCGCCGAGGCGGACGAGAATCGCCCGTCCGTTTCCGAGCGCGCAGAACGCTCCGGAAAGCGTTCCTTCATCGCGCGCAAATCCCGGGAGATGAAGGAGCCGGACTTATTCGCCGAGGCGCAGCCGGCTTCGGCCGACGACGTCGGCGGGCCGTCGCGTGCCGAGCGGCTTTCCCGCGCATATTCGGATTGGCACAGAGAACTCGCCGTCGTCGCCGACGAAGCCGCTGTGCCCATCAGGGCAGGCGACCCGGCTGTCGTCGACCTCACCCACCCCCATCCGACCGGGGCTTCACAACTGTACTCTGGCAAGCCGACCCTGCTGACGTCCGTCATCCGGGAGGAATCCGCCCAGCGCGAGGCACAGGCCCACTTGGCCTCGCTGCGCACGCGAATGGAGGGCCTTTCCGAGCAATACGGGTACGCGCCGGTCACGCTCGCGATCGGCCACGTATCGTGGACCGAGTTGCCGGCCGCCTCCTCGCAAAGCCGCGAGAAGGGCGGTTCGCCGGGCGCTTCCTCGGGGAAGGCGTTGGGCCGCGACACCGTTGAGCAGATGGCTATTGGCGCGGCGCGGGCTGACATGCACGACGTCGCCCTGGGCGAAGAGCTGCCCGGGAGGCCGGGCGCCGGCGGCGGATCGGCCGACGATGCGAACGGAGGCAACGGATCCGGAGGCGACGGCGGCAGCGGCTCAACCGGCAACGGCAAAGTCCACGCCGCGGACGCCGCCGGAGCGGGATCGCCGGGCGGAAGCGCCTGCGAGGCGCACAACGACTCGCCCCGGCCGCTCGGCAACGCGTCCGACGGCTTCGCGGACACGCCAGGGGGGCGTGCAAGCGCGCCCGGCGATCGTGGCAACGCGCTTGAGGACCTCGAAAGCCTGACATTCGAAAGCACGGAGGAGCTCGCCGCAACGAGGTCGGCCGACTCGGTTGAGGACGGAGCCTCCGGGAGCGACGCGGCGGCCCCCAAGATCCGCGAAATGTACGAGGCAGGGCTCATGCGTTCGGCCAGGCTTGACGAGGCCGGCCCTGACGACGCCTACATCACGCTCACAGCCCGCTGCGACGTCAACCCGGCGGTGCTGCGCGCTCTGCGTTCCCACGGAATGACCGCCGAGGAGGGATCGAGGCTGCGCGCCATG
>CAJPTB010000310.1 GCA_905373325.1 uncultured Ancrocorticia sp. | reverse complement strand
TCTGCTCGGCAATCGGCCGCTTGGCAACGCGCTCGGCCAACAGCCCCAACACAATGTAATTCGTATTCGTGTAAGTGAACTTCACCCCCGGAGCAAACTGGGCCGGCCTGGTCAGAGCCATATCGAGAATGTCCCTCGGAGAGACGTAGTCGTTGCGAATGGCGAAGAAGTCCGGCAATTCACTCCAGAATTCAGGGAGGCCGGAGGTGTGCTGGAGCAGTTGGCGCACCGTGATCTTCTTGCCGTCAACGCCCTGACCCTTGATCAGACCAGGCAGGTACGTCTCGATCGGCTCATCAAGCTTAACCTTGCCCTCCTCAACCATCTTCATAATGAGGACCGCTACGAACGTCTTCGTGTTGGACCCAATCCGCACCTCGCCATCAAGCGGAGGCGCCTCACCGGTCGCCAGGTTGCCCTTTCCAGCCGTCGCGCCAACCGTATTGCCGTCCTTGTCGGTCTTGACAGCCAACGCACCCGGATACCCGGCATCAACCAGTTTCTGAATACTCGCCTTCAAATCCCGCTTCTGAGCGGCCTCCGACTTGCCGGTTCGCCTTGAAGGAGACGCCTGCTTCGCAGGAGCTGGGTGCTTCGAGGGAGTCCCGTACTTCGAGGCGGCCGCTTGTAGCGAGACGGCCTTCGACGCCGATGTCAGCGAAGCCGACGCCGTCGTCGACGCCGATCTCGCCGTCCCGTCCGCCTGCGCCGAAGCGGCCGAGCCCCACGCTGCAACACTGACCCCGATCAGGCACGCAAGCGAAGCCGCCACAGACCGCATCGACAGCGGACGAGACGACGCAGCCTCTGATCCCCGCCCACGCACGACCCGAGAACGGGAAGCCGAACCAGACACGCCCAAACCAGACACTTCCGAGCCGGAGACCGTTCGCCCGTCGGCTCCCGACGTTTTTCCAGACTGGATCCCATCGCCCACAGCCTCACGAGACTCGCCGCGACGGAACCTCATTGTTGTTTTCTCTAAGTTGCTCATGCCACCAGTCTCGCGAGACTCAGGCAGCAACGACATCCCGCTGTCAGGTCAATACACAAGTGGGGCCATCCCGACGTCGACCCTGAAGATACCCATCCCGGTCGGAATATTCTCGCAACATAGCCCGATCTAAACTCGTTCAAAAGCCAGACGAGATCAAAGCGGCAGACCCGCCACCGCTCGGAATGTACGCGACCACTGCTAGGAACGTACAAGGATCGCCACCCTGCACATTCACCCCACACATACACATAAACCACATGCGCTCAATCCACACGAATTCGAATCACATACATTTAATTAATACGTATTCAAGTCATATACATTTAGATCGCACATATCCAATATAAGAACACTCAAGACACCACTGTCAGCACGTGAGGCCCCGCCCGCTTACCGCAGACGAGGCCTCACCTCCATATTCGAATGAACCAAACACATTCAAACTAACCAAGCCCCGCCAACTAGATCCCTACATCAGACATCCTTCACTTCTCAGAAAAACACAATCTGATCGACGGTGAACCATGCCCTGCCCGCAACTAGCTCACCTCCTTCACCCTTCACCCCAAAAGGCTTCACGTCACTTCCCGCAGAGCGCCTTGTCCAGCGCCTGGACACCCAGCCGTTTCTCTCCGCTTTCCTCGGTAGCCGTGTCTTTGGCGTTCGTAGCCGGCATTGCAGTCGTCGCTATAGTAGCTGCGGTTCCGTCGGGCCCCACCGCGTTGTCCGTCTGGTAGCCGGGAAAGGTTCCGCCGTGCCCCCAGGCGACGCCGCAGCTGAGTTTGTGCCCAATAAGCCCCAGGCCATACACATTACCATCATCGCCCATGGGAACAGACTTCTTCATTTCAGAGATACTCGCCTGGTTGAGCAATGAGCCATCGAAGATCGACTGCATAAACTTGTTCAGCTCACTCGGCGTGGAGACCATCGCCCCCGCTGTCCAAGCCATCGACGTATCATAATCGGTGATGTCCACAAGCTTGCCGGGCTTGTTGTCACGCGTGTGGTAACCGCGGGGGTGTTTGCCGCGAAGCGCTTTCTCCCCGTCCTTGGGCATGTAGGTGTGCTTGAGCCCCAAGGGTTTGACGATCTTCGTCTCGATCTGCTCGGCAATCGGCCGCTTGGCAACGCGCTCGGCCAACAGCCCCAACACAATATAATTCGTATTCGTGTAGGTGAACTTCGCCCCCGGCGCAAACTGCGCCGCCTTAGTCAGAGCCTCGTCAAGGATATCCCTCGGCTGGTAGTAGTTATTGCGACTTGCGAAGACATCCGGAAAACCGAGTGCGGTCTCCGGCAGGCCGGATGTGTGCTGGAGCAGTTGGCGCACCGTGATCTTCTTGCCGTCCACGCCCTGACCCTTGATCAAGCCTGGCAGGTAGGTCTCGATCGGCTCATCAAGCTTGACCTTGCCCTCCTCGACCATCTTCATGACAAGGACCGCCACGAACGTCTTCGTATTCGACCCAATCCGCACCTCCCCGTCAAGGGGCGGAGCCTCGCCGGTCGCCAGGTTGCCCTTGCCCGCCGTCGCCCCGACAGCATTGCCGTCCTTGTCGGTCTTGGCAGCCAAAGCACCCGGATACCCGACATCGACCAGTTCCTGAATGGTCGCCTTCAAATCCCGCTTCTGGGCCGCACTCGACTTCCCAGCCTGCTTGGTCGATTGGCCCGACGGCGACGGCGTCGGGAGATCCAGCGTCAAGACGGACGCCCCGTGCACGGACGCCAAGCTTCGGGATGAAACCGAGGCCGACGACGGCGCAACCTCGTCCGCCTGCGCTGAAGCGGCCGACCCCCACGCCGCAACGCTAAGCCCGATCAGGCACGCAAGCGACGCCGCCACAGATCTCACCGAAGGCGGACGAGACGACGCAGCCCCAGACCCCCGCGGC
>CAJPTB010000309.1 GCA_905373325.1 uncultured Ancrocorticia sp. | reverse complement strand
GGGGATTACGGCGCCTTCATCACATCCTCGGAATGGCTCGACGTCAACTACGGCAAGCTCGTTCGCGACCTTCTTTTGGACGGCCTAGGCGGCCAATCGCTCCATCTCATCGACGCCAGCGTCTTTCCGTTCGACGACGTCGCCACAACAGGCATGATCACATGCTTCAAGATCGGGGACTCACCGGCAGCCGTCAAACTCCGCCGCGTGAGGTCCGTCGGGCAGCTTGGCCGGCTCGAAGGCGGACGCGGCGTCTCCCGCAAACGGCTCGCCGCCTCCGACAAATGGTCCGTTCTGACGCGCCCATCCCCCAAACTGCCGGAAGGATACGTCGAACTTGGCGAGCTGTGCCGCGTTCACCGAGGCGCGGTCACCGGGGCAAACAGAGTGTGGGTAAGGCGGGGCGCCGCTTCCGACCTCCCCGAGCGGGTCCTTTTCCCAAGCGTGACGAAGGCCCGCGAACTGTTCGCGGCGGGAAAACGGCTGACTTCCGGGGAAGGCTTGCGCAATGTCATCGACCTTCCGTGGGACCTTGACGTCTTCGACGCCGAGGAACGCCGGCAAATAGACAAATTTCTGCGCGAGGCACAACTGAAAGGCGTGGACAAGGGATACATCGCAGCAAATCGCAAGGCGTGGTGGAGCGTGGGACTGCGCGACGCCGCGCCAATCCTCGCGACGTACATGGCCCGGCGCCCCCCGGCCTTCGTGCGCAACGACATTGATGCCCGGCACATCAACATCGCGCACGGCGTCTATCCGCGGACGCCGATGAGCCCCGCGCTCCTCGACCGCCTAGCAGACGCTCTGCGCGCAAGCGTCAATCTGTCCCAAGGCAGAACGTACGCCGGCGGGCTTGTGAAATTCGAGCCCAGGGAGATGGAGCGCATTCCCGTTCCAAACCTCGACCGGCTGGCAGAAGGGACCGAGCCGTGAACCCGCAGGCACAGCCGCCGCTTTGGTCCGAAGAGGAGCTTTCTGCCGACTCGGCGAAGGCGATTTCGCGTTTTCGCGAGACACGCGTCCAGGAGCCCTTGGAGCTGTATCTCGGCCATTTCGACGCGCATCGCCGAAATATTGAAGACATCTTCGAAAAGACCTGCTGTCTCACACGGCTTCGCGACCAAGCCCACAAGCTGCTGACCAGGCACGGCTACCTCACCGAGATCCGCTACCTGACCTCGCCCTCGGTCAGCGAAGACGATCTGAAAGTCCTGACCGACGCTAAGCTCAGCCATTCGTATTTAGAGAAGAACCCCGATGCCACGAGGAATATCATCGACGTCGTCTTGTTGGGACTTGACCGAGAACGTTTTCCGTGGCTCGGCGAGAATCGCATGCCCACAGCCGAAGAGAGCACGGCTGCCATAGTTTCGACCGCCGCCCTCATCGCCAATCAGAAAGTTCAGACGGCGCGCCGCAGCGCGGCCAAGAACCTGCAAGAAGACGAGGTCGCGAAGGCCCTTCTTGCGAGTGGGTACGTCGAAGTCGAACGCCGCAGCGTCGACAATTTCTCGCGGATTCCCGGCCCCGGAGAGTTCTGCAAGGAATCTCTGTTCGGCGGAAGGAAGGCGGATCTCGTCATCGGCCTTTGGGACGGCCGGGCGATGCCAACCGAATGCAAAGTCAGCAACTCTTCAACCAATTCGGTCAAACGGCTCAACAACGACGCGGCGGTCAAGGCAAAGGTCTGGCTGCGAGAATTCGGCACCGCCTCCTGCATACCGGCGGCGGTGCTCTCGGGAGTGTTCAAAGTCCACAACCTCTTGAGCGCCCAAAAGAACGACCTGACGATCTTTTGGTCGCACAAACTGGAAACAATGATCTCCTTCATCGAAAGCACGAAAAACTAGGCACAAGAGCACGAAAAACTAGGCACAAGAAAGCGTGAAAGCCCGGACAAACAGACGCCGCAGTCAAGGCGAACAGGCGCCGAACGCCTACCCGTCACCACGGCTTTCCTCGCAGGTCGACGGGTCCGGCGGGCCATTCGCCGACGTCGCGCGAAGCGGCGCAAATAAGCACGGGCGCCCCCTCAGAAACGACGATCGAGACCGGGCCGTCCCCGGCGTCGGCCGGATCTTTCCCTGCATTGGCCGGATCTTTCCCTGCACTGCCCGGATCTTTCCCTGCATTGCCCGGACCTTTTCCGAAGGCGTTGCCCTCGCCCTTGGAAACACGCTTCTCACCCATGGAGACATGACATTCGACGACGTCGATCCGACGCCACCCCGTCGCTTGATAGAAGGGCACAACCTCGGGCCTGCAGCCCAGATAGCCAAACTCCGCCTTCGGCTTTCCCGGGACGTCAAAACTCCGCATCGCGGCTTGCGCACGGCGCATAAGCGCAGCGCCTAAACCGATCCCCCTTGACTCCTTGCGGACGAGCACGCCGCCGGTTCCAGCGACCACCACGTCGCAAACGCCCACCGCGATGCCGCGCAACTGAAATCCAACATGGCCCAGCAGGCGGCCGTCGGAGGAGACGACGACGTGCACGTCGGCGGGCGCATACCCATACGGCGCGTCAGGATCCCAAGGCCCGTGTTCGCGAAAATACTCGCCGTCGAAGAGATCGCGAAGGCATTCCAGTTCGCGTCGGGATAGATCGCTGTGGAGAACGGCTCTGAACATCATCGGCAAACGAGTCTACAACGGCCTTGGCCTGCCGCATTCGACGGGCTCGACGGCCGGAGCCCTTAACGCGCGCCAACCAGACAGACCGTCACGCGCCAACAAGACGGAACAGTGCGGCACCCGGAAGATCCCCACAGGCGGATCCCTTCGCCAAGCAGGGCAGCCCGTCGGGCAAGACACAGCGCCGTTCGCCAGGCACGGCAGCCCATCAGGCAAGACACAGCGCCGTTCGCCAGGCACGGCAGCCCATCAGGCAAGACACAGCG
>CAJPTB010000308.1 GCA_905373325.1 uncultured Ancrocorticia sp. | reverse complement strand
ACAACACATCAGCAAGATGAAACTGAATCTTTCCGCAGGCTTTGATCAGATATGGTCCGTACAACAGCAAAAGCAGACCGAAGCAAAATCCCAAACCCGCGTCGACGACGGGCGGGTACGAAACGTTCGCCGATCCCGTGACGCCTGTATAGTCGATTCCCGTCGCATTGAAGAGCAACAGGATGATCGGCTGGGCAAGGCCGACGGCCGTTGCGACAATCCAGACAAACGCAAAGACCGCATTGCCGATGGCGATGGGAAACGAAGCGAACACCCACAGCACGTCAAGCCACGACTGCGGATCGCGCAACGGATATAAGAAGCCGATTATCTTCTTGCGACGTTCCGGCGTCACGTAGACGGATTCCGGGCGCTCCCCTCCGACGGCCCTCTCATTGAGGCGGCGTTGGGCGACGGCCCCGAGCCTGGCGACCATGATCCCCAGAAGCAGGAGTGCCACGCCCCCGATCAAGGCAATCCCCGCCCCGAGAAACATGAGCACTGCGACGGCGATGAACATGCCCAGGTGGACGGGAGCGGCAGCCAACATATACGCCGAGTAGGCTGCCGCTCGTCCCAAACGGCTTCTGAACGTTTCGCGCCGTTCGGCGGCGCTCAAATTTTCGGCAGAGTCCCGACGCCCGTCGGAGGCAGTCGCGTCATTCGCAACTTCACCGTGCGCGGAACCGCCGTCGGCGTTCAACGTCGGGACCGTTTCGACAGTGCTCATGCGTTCAACTTTCCCACATCCGGGGCGATTCTCATATCTTGCGTCCTGGCCGATCGGGGTGAGGACAACCCGACAGCGCGGGAACGCCGCTTGCGGCGGGGCGGCGATGGGCGGCACATTCGGGGACAACCCGACAGTGCGGGAACGTCGCGCCAGAGAACGGCCTGGACGGCGCCTCGGAACGACCGGGGCGACGACAAAGGCGCAGTCGCAACGGGAAGATCGAAGCGACTGCGCGCAAACAGCGGGGTCGTCGGTTCATAGCCGCTCTCGGCGCGGTTCGGGCCGGGCGACCTGCGGACGACCGGGGTGTCGATCCGGCGTCAGGGTATTCAACATATGGGAAAATGTATGCGTGCGCGATCTCAACCTCCTCCCCAAGGCACATCTTCACTTGCACTTCACGGGGTCGATGCGCGTGCACACCCTCGAGCGAATGGCCGAGGCTCAGGGGGTCCGCCTGCCCGAGGGGCTGACGGACAACGTCGCAATCGAGGTGCCGGCAGACCAGCGCGGGTGGTTCCGCTTCCAGCGCGCCTACGATGCGGCGCGGAAGACGGTCCGCAGCGAGGAGGCCATGCGCACCATCGTCCGAGAGGCCGCCGAGGACGACGCCGATCGAGACACATATTCGGCCGGACGACGCCGCCGAAGGCTCGCGCCGCCTCGAGATCCAGATCGATCCCACGTCGTACGCGCCCTTCGTCGGCGGAATCACCCCGGCGCTCGAGATCGTCTTGGACGAGGCCGCGGCCGCCAGCCGCGCGACCGGCGTGGATGTGGCCGTAATCGTCGCAGCCTCGCGCATCCGCCATCCTTTGGAAGCCCGCACCCTGGCCCGCCTGGCGGCCAAGTACGCCGGGGACGGGGCGGGGGACGTCGTCGGCTTCGGCCTGTCCAACGACGAAAGGCGGGGCGTCACGTCCGAATGGGAGTCGGCGTTCCGCATCGCGCGAAAAGCGGGGCTGAGGTCGGTGCCCCACGGCGGAGAGCTTCTTGGCCCCGAGCACCTTCGCGAAGTCCTCGACTTTCTCAAACCCACGCGTCTGGGGCACGGCGTGCGCGCGGCGGAGAGCCCCGACGTCCTCAGGCGGGTCATCGACGAGGGCGTCGCCTTCGAGGTGTGCCCGGCGTCGAACGTCTCCCTGGGCGTCTATTCGGAGGCTTCGGGGGTGCCCGTTCGCACGCTCATGGACGCCGGCGCGACGATCGCTTTGGGCGCCGACGACCCGCTTCTTTTCCTTTCACGCCTGACCGCCCAGTACGAGACGCTTCGCGAGCAAGGCTTCAACGACGCCGAACTCGCCGCCCTCGCGTCCTCGTCGGTGGAGGCAAGCTTCGCCGACGAAGCGTCCAAGCGCACGTGGAAAGCCGAGATCCAGGATTGGCTGGCCGCAGATCCTTCGAACGATGACGACGCGGAGGCACACGGCGCCTGAAACGAAGCGGCGCGCTCCCACGGAAGAAACGAAACGCCAGGAGGCGCGGGGACGAACCAGGTCAATCCAGGCCGCCGACAATCGTCGGCTCAGCCTCCAGAATCACGCCGTAGGCCTCACGCACGCCGTCGCGAATGGTTCGCGCCAGCTCCCGCATCTGGGCGCCCGTCGCTCCCCCGCGGTTCGTCAAGGCGAGCGCATGCTTGGTCGAGAGCGCCGCGGGCCCCGGCATTCCGTACCCGGCCGGAAATCCCGCGTGGTCGATGAGCCAGGCTGCGGAGGTTTTCACCTGCCCCTCGACTCGCGGGGCGGCTGCGCCGAGGACGGTGCGGCTGCCGTCGCGCAGCCCGTGCTTCGGGGCTTCGTCGGGCAGCCTGGCAGCCTGGGCCTCGCTCAAGACGGGGTTGGTGAAGAACGAGCCGGCCGAATATGTGTCTCGATCGGCGTCGTCCAGAACCATGCCCTTGGACCGGCGAAGCTCCACAACCGCGTCGCGCACAGCGACCGAAGGCACGCGCTCACCCGGCTGCACGCCGAGCAGCTGGGCAAGCTGGGAGTATTGAACGGGGGCGGAAAGCGAGGCGATCCTCAGCTGGAAATCGACGTCGAGCACGATGTGCCGCGGGCTGGGGCCCCAACCCTCCTTCAGGCTCTTCTTGACAACGGACGTCCGATAGCCGAATTCCATCTGGGAAAAAGACAGGTAGTCGACCCTGCCGGTCGCTCGGTCGTAAACGC
>CAJPTB010000307.1 GCA_905373325.1 uncultured Ancrocorticia sp. | reverse complement strand
GACGACGTCATTCACATGCTCAAGGTCTTCCCCTTACGCAAAAGAACCACACCCCCAGCAAGAAGATCCGACAAACCAAGAACCTTCGCACCATCGTCGATCTTTGAGTTGTTCAGGTACAAACCGCCCGACGCGACGGTGCGCCTAGCGGCCCCCAAGCCCTTTTCAAGGCCCGCTGCGACAAAAAGCTCAATGAGGGGCGTCCCCACTGCCCCTTCCGCGCGAGGAAGCTCTGCAACGGCGTCGGCGAGCGTGCGGGCGTCAAGGGATTCGAGGCCGCCCCCGCCGAAAAGGGCTTGAGAGGCGGCCTTGACGCGCTCGGTCGCATCTGCGCCGTGAACCCATGTCGTCACATCTTCCGCCAAGGCCTTCTGCGCCTCGCGGGCGTGCGGGCGCTCCGCCAGAGCCGTTTCAAGCTCGGCGATCTCTTCGCGGGTTCTGAACGTGAAGACCTTGAGCATGTGAATGACGTCGTCGTCGGCGGTGTTGAGCCAGAACTGGTAGAACTTGTAGGGGCTGAACATCTCGGGATTGAGCCAGATCGCCCCTCCGGCGGTCTTGCCGAACTTCGTTCCGTCCGACTTCGTGATGAGCGGATTCGTCATGACATGGACGGATTCGCCCTCAACCTTCCTGATGAGGTCCATGCCGCCGACGAGGTTGCCCCACTGGTCGTTCCCGCCGACTTCCAACGTGCACCCATAGCGGCGGTACAGCTGGAGGTAGTCGTTGGCCTGAAGGATCTGGTAGCTGAATTCCGTGAAGGAGATTCCTTCGTCGGATTCGAGCCGGCGAGCGACGGTGTCCTTTGAGAGCATCGTTCCCAGCCGGAAGTTCTTCCCGATGTCCCGCAGGAAATCGATGGTGGACATCGGGCCGGTCCAGTCGAGGTTGTTGACGATACGGGCGGGGTGTTCCCCTTCGAAGTCGAGCAGCGATTCGAGCTGACCGCGCAGAGCCGCGGCCCAGCCGGCGACGACGTCGGCCTCGTTGAGATTGCGTTCCTCCTTGCGCCCCGAGGGATCGCCGATGAGCCCCGTGGCCCCGCCGACAAGGGCCAACGGGTTGTGGCCGGCCATTTGGAGGTGCCTCATCACCTTGACCGCGACGAGATGCCCGTGATGGAGGGAGGCCGCCGTCGGATCAAAGCCGCAATAGAAGGTGACGGGGCCTTCGGCAAGCGCCGCGCGCAGCGCGTCGATGTCGGTGTGCTGGGCGATGAGGCCGCGCCACTGAAGCTCGTCGAGGATGTCCGTCAAGGTTCCGTGCCTTTCGATCTCGTATTTGACAGCTGGAAGATTTCCTGATTTTCAAGTATGCCACAGGCCGCTCACGGAGCCCGCGAGGGCGTCGTGAGCGGAATGGGCGGCGATCGGAAGGCCGCGGATTCGCTGCGGCGAGATCACATATCGGCCACGACGAGGCCCCTGACTTCCTCGCCGACGTCGATAGGCACTTCGACGCCGGACATGCGCGGAGTCCAACGAATCCCCGGCCCGATTTCCTTGAGCACCGACAGGGGCAACGGATCGTCGAGGTCGAGAAGCGCTGTCAGCCGGATGTCGACCCACCCGGTCACCGGGCGGGCCGCGTCGGGATTCCAGTGAGGCCCCTCGTAAATCGTGCTCGTCACCTTGCCCAAGGCGACGAGCCCCCTCGGGGCGACGCCGACCTTCACGAGAAGGGCAAGGTCGCCCGGCTCCATCCCCGAACGCCGCGAGCCGGTGTTCCACTGCATGTCGATCGCCCCGCCGCCGTCGACGACCGGCAGCCACTTTGCCCAGTCGGGATAAGGGTCGTAGTGCAGTTTGGGGTTGACGAGGAAAAGAAAGGCGCGTCGCATCGGCCTCGCATCCTCGGCCGGGGCGCCTCGCCATGCGGTGTCGTCCATGTTGCGAGTCTATCGCCGCAAAAGGAGGCCGCCTCGGTTTTCGCGCTCCTCGCACACCGCCCCGAAGGGCGGCGATACGGCTGCCGTTCGGCTTCTCAGCGAAAGAAGCCAGACGAAAGGAAAAGACTGGGCGAAAAAGGAAAGACTAGGCGAGGGAAAGAAGCTCAGCGCGGATTTCTTCCGCCCGTTCGGGGCTGGACGTGATCACGAGGATGGTGTCGTCGCCCGCCAAACATCCGAGCACCCCGTCGATCATCGCCCTGTCTATCCCAACGGCCAAGATGTTGGCGGCGCCCGGGGGCGTGCGCAAGACGAGTTGACTGCCCGCGCACTGGGCGCTCACAAGCACCTCGGGGCACCAACGTTCGAGCTGGGCCCGCGCACCCTGCGCAGCCTTGTACAACTCGGCCTCGTCCGGGATCCTGTAGATTTGGCGTCCGCTCCTGTTGCGAACCTTGATCGCTTTGAGCTCGTCCAGATCTCGAGACAGGGTCGCCTGCGTGACCGATATGCCGGCTTCGCGCAAAAGGCCGCGAAGCTCCCCCTGAGACCCTACGGACTTGTCCGCAAGGATGCTCACTATCAATGCTTGCCGCGCGGTTCGCGACGTCGGCACGGGCGCACTAGCCATCATTCACTCCGATCCGAACAAAAGTACGCAAGCAGATGCGTCATCGCGAATAACTATACGCTCTTGCGGAAGGAAAGCATGCCTCGGCAAAGACGGGTTGGCGCCGAAATGCCCGCCGTGCTCATCGCACGCGTGAAAGGTTCCCAATCGCCTCGACGAAGCGAGAATACTCGGCTCGCTGAGCCTCCACAGGCTCGCGCACCGCGAATCCAGCCCGCTCGTCAAGCGCTCTTGCAAGCTGGGACAACACCCGTTCTCGCGCCGCATTCGATGCCCGAGAACGCATGACGCCCACGCTGATCCACACCGCCAAAGCAGCGAGAAGGCCCAGACCGATGAGAATGATCGGCAGCCCGACCCCGACCGCCTTCGGCGGATCGAACATTCCCAAAGCGGCC
>CAJPTB010000306.1 GCA_905373325.1 uncultured Ancrocorticia sp. | reverse complement strand
CGCGGGTGAGCGGGAGGAAGACGCGGCGCTTTCCCACCACCTCGACGACGAGGCCGACGGCCAGCGGATCGCCCTTCAGGCGGAAGAGAGCGACGACGTCGTAGACCGTGCCCACCTGGTCTCCTATGGGGTCGAAGACGGGCGTGCCGATGAGCCTTGCCGCGTATACGGTCTGAGCCTGCCGCTTCATAGATTCCTCCTATCGCTCGACGGACGCCATCCAAGCCTCGATTTCGGGAATGGTGCGAGGAATTCCCTCGGAGATGCGAATGGCGCCGGAGTCGGTCACCACGACGTCGTCTTCGATGCGGACCCCGATGCCGCGGAACCTCTCGGGCACGAGAAGGTCGTCTTCGCGGAAGTACAGGCCCGGCTCGATCGTGAAAATCATACCCGGTGCGAGCTCGGCCTCGACGTACATTTCGCGGCGGGCTTGCGCGCAGTCGTGGACGTCCAGGCCCAGGTGGTGGCTTGTGCCGTGGGGCATCCAGCGGCGGTGGAAGCCGCCGTCTTCGGCGAGCGATTCGGCCGCGGTCCCCGGGAGCATGCCCCACCCCTCCAGCCTTGCGGCGATGACCTCCATGGCGGCGTCGTGGACGTCGGAGAACTTGCAGCCGGGCTCCTGCGCGCGGGCGAAGGCGGCGTCGGCCGCGTCCAGGACGGCCTGGTAGACCTCGGCCTGGGCGGGGGAGAAGACGCCGTTGACGGGCAGAGTCCTCGTGATGTCGGCCGTGTAAAGGGAGTCCATTTCGACGCCGGCGTCCACCAGGATGAGCTCGCCGTCGCGCACGGCGCCGTCGTTGTCGATCCAGTGGAGCGTGTTGGCGTGGTTGCCCGAAGCGGCGATCGTGTCGTAGCCCAGGCCGTTGCCCTCTTCGCGGGCCTTGGCGTGGAAGGCGCCTTCGACGACGCGCTCGCCGCGTCTGTGCCCCTTGGCCCGGCCGAGCGAGGCGAGGATCGCCTCGAAGCCCTCGTGGGTGGCGGCGACCGCCTTGCGCATCTCCTCGATCTCAAAATCGTCCTTGACGAGGCGCAGCTCGGCGAGGGCCTCCGCCAGCTCTGTGTCGAGCTTCGCGCAGCTCTCGGCGATTCCTGCGCTTTCGCGCAAATCGATCACCTGGGCCTCGACGGCCGCGTCGACGCCGGAGACGACCGCCATCTGCACCTGGCCGAGGTCTTTGGCCAGGGCGTCCCCGAGGGTGTCGATCGCGGCGCACTTGAGGCCGGTGAGCGTGGACATCTCCTCGAGCGAGGGCCGTGCGCCCACCCAGAATTCGCCGTAGCGCGCGTCGGCGTAGAACTCCTCCGACGATCGCGAGGCGCGCGGATGGAAGTAGAGAGTCGCCTCGTGTTCGTCTCCGACCGGGTTGAGGACCAGCACCGAGTCCGGTTCGAGCTCGCCGCCGAGCCCCGTCATGTGGGCGAAGGCCGAATGCGCGCGAAAACGATAGTCGCAGTCGTTGTTGCGCACCTTGTAGCCGCCCGCCGGCACCACGAGGCGCACCCCGCGAAACCGTTCGCCCAGCTTCGCGTGGCGCGCCGGGAGGAAGTCGGCCGAGGCCGAACGCTCCGGCCCTTGCGGGCGGGGCCCCCAGTTCGAGCCGATGAATTCACGGAAAGCTTGGTTGCGCGGTTGGCGCGAGCGGTTCGCCCCGCGCTCGGAGACGTTCTCTTCTGTGGTCATGCATCCATTGTTCCAGAGTTGCCGGGGCGCAGGCACGAAAATCGGCAGCTGAGCGAGCAATGGCTGCAAGGCGGGGAGCGGCCATGAGACGGGGCCGAGCCGGGGCGCGGGCGTTCAAAGCGGCGCGAAGGCGGCGTAGTGTTGTCTGCCGTGATCGATCTGCACACTCACTCCACGGCCTCCGACGGCCGCTCGACCCCCGCCGAGCTCATGGGGGAGGCGGCCCGCGCCGGAATCGACGTCCTCGGGCTGACCGACCATGACACGATCGCCGGATGGGAGGAGGCGGCGGGGCAGGTCGAAGCGACGGGCGTCGCGCTCGTCAGGGGCATGGAGCTCTCCGCGAAAATCGACGGAATCTCGGTCCACATCCTCGGCTACCTCTTCGACCCCGACGACGAACGGCTGACCGCGCACGTCGCGAGGATGCTCGCCGAGCGCCGCGACAGGGCCGTGCAGATGGTCGCCAGGCTCGCCCGGGACGTCCCCGTCACATGGGAGGCCGTCGAGGCGCACGCCGGGGCCGCGACGCCGGTGGGACGTCCGCACATCGCCGACGCGCTCATCGACTCCGGCGTCGTAGCCGACCGCCAGGAGGCCTTCGCGGTCTACCTTCGGCCCGGCAGCCCCTATTACATCCATCACTATGCGCCGCCCGCGGCGGAGGCGGTCGAGTGGATTTCGGGCGCCGGGGGAAAGGCCGTCATGGCCCATCCCGCCGCCTCACGGCGCGGGAAAACCGTCAGCTTGAGCAGAATCGAGGAACTGGCCGACGCCGGACTCTTCGGCCTGGAAGTGGACCATCGCGACAACGTCGATCGCGAAGAGCTCGCAAAACTGGCCGAACGCCGGGGACTCGTACGCACGGGCTCCAGCGATTACCATGGGACGGGCAAACCGAACCGATTGGGCGAAAATACCACTGCTCGGGAGGTGCTCGACGCCATTTCATCTGGAACTTACCTGGAGGTGCTCAAGCCGTGACGGCATTCGACGCCAGCCTTTTCTTCACGACGTTCACGACCGTCTTCGTCATCGCCGACCCGGCTGGAAATCTGCCGGTTTTCATGTCGCTGACGGCGAGAATGACGCCGAACGAGCGAAAGAGGGCGGCGTGGCAGGCCACTCTCACGTCCCTCGTCGTCCTCGCGGTGTTCGCCTTCTTCGGCCAGCAGATCCTCCGCCTGCTCGGCATTTCGGTGGCGTCGATGCAGATTTCGGGCGGCTTGCTTTTACTC
>CAJPTB010000305.1 GCA_905373325.1 uncultured Ancrocorticia sp. | reverse complement strand
GTTCCGGCGCACCCGCCCCTCGCGGCGTTCTCAACGCTTGCGGTAAAGAGATTTCCTCTGGTAGACCGGCTCGGACGTCACGAGCACCCCCAGGTTCCTGAAGATCCCCTCGTCCACGGAACCAAGGATTGTCGTCGTGTGAACGTCGCAGCCTCGGAGGTTGCGCAGCTCGTCCAGGGCCTTGCGCGCGTTTTCGTCGCGCGTCGCGGACACCGACAGGGCGATGAGCACTTCGTCGGTGTGGAGCCTTGGGTTCCTGCTGCCAAGGTGCTCGGTTTTGAGGGTTTGGATCGGCTCAATGGACTCGCGAGCCAGAAGGTCGACGTCGTCCTCGATCCCGGCCAAAACCTTGAGCGCATTCAAGAGCATGGCCGCCGAGCATCCGAGGAGCCCCGAGGTTTTGCCTGTGATGATCTGCCCGTCGGGCAGTTCGATCGCGGAAGCCGGCCCGCCCGTGGCCTCCGCTTTCTTCAAGGCGGGTTCGACGACGACGCGGTCTTCCTTGGCCAGGCCCAGCCGCCCCATGATGAGCGCAATGCGCCCGGAGACCACCGGATCGGCTTCCGCTCGCCGCTCATCGACCAAGGCCTTGTAGTAGCGTCGAATGATTTCCTGCTTCCCTGCTTCGCGGCAAACGGCGTCGTCGCTGATGCAGTAGCCCACCATGTTGACGCCCATGTCGGTGGGCGACTGGTACGGCGATTCGCCGGCGATTTCCCGAAGCAGTGTCACCAGCAGAGGAAACACTTCGACGTCGCGGTTGTAGCTGACCACCTGCTCGTCGTAAGCCTGCAAGTGGAAGGGATCGATGAGGTTGACGTCTTCAAGGTCGGCCGTGGCCGCCTCGTAGGCCACATTGACCGGATGGCCGAGGGGAAGGTTCCAAATGGGGAATGTCTCGAACTTCGCATATCCGGCCTTGATCCCTCTGCGATTCTCATGAAAGAGCTGTGACAGGCACGTTGCGAGCTTTCCCGATCCAGGCCCGGGCGCAGTGACGACGATAAGGTCCCTGCTCGTTTCGACGTAATCGTTCTTCCCAAAGCCTTCGTCGGACACGATGAGCTTCGTGTTGCTCGGATACCCCTCGATGCGCCGATGCTGGGCAACCTTCAGGCCGAGGCGCTCCATCCGCCTCTTGAACGTCTTTGCCGGCGCGTTGTCATCCTCCATTTGAGTGAGCACGACGTTCTCGACGAGGAAGCCCCTTTCACGGAAGACGTCCACCAGCCGGAGCACGTCCTCCTGATAGGAGATTCCGAGATCCGCTCTGACTTTGGCCAGTAGATTGGCATTGACGGCGACGACGATTTCAAGTTCGTCTCGCAGCCTCTCGAGCATCGCGATCTTATTGTCAGGGGTGAACCCCGGCAGGACGCGAGAAGCGTGCATGTCGTCAAAAAGCTTGCCTCCCATTTCGAGGTACAGCTTCCCTCCGATCTTCCGACGCCGCTCGCCGATATGCTCGGACTGCATCGAAATGTATCGTTCTCGGTCAAACCCGATTGCTTGCGCCACCGCAATCCTCCTGTAGTAGACAACCTCTGGAATGATAAGCCATCCATGCCCGCAGCGCCTCCCAAAAACGCTTTGCAATTGCCCGCCGCCCCTCGCGAGCCGCGCATTCCCGAGCGCCGCACGCTCGCCTTGACGGGTGACTTGGTGTGGCCTAGGATGTGAATGAACAGTTGAAGATATTCATTCACCCCATCTCGAGGGACCGTGAGTAAGGCATTCCGTGGACAACATGAAACAAGCCCTGCAGCGAGCGGCGAAGCGCAGCTTTGCCGAGAAGGGCTACAAGGCGACGAGCATCTCCGACATCTGCCGCGACGCCCACGTCGCCGTCGGAAGCTTCTACAACTGCTACCCGTCGAAGGAGGCCATCTTCCTAGAAATATACACCGAAGAAAACAACCGGATTCGCGCCGAGATGGTGAACGAGATCGACTGGTCCGCCGATCCGACGGAAGTGATCCCCACGATTTTCGACTACATCTTCAAGCGCATGTCCGCCAACAGGATACTGTCCGAGTGGAACAGCCCCGCCATCGGCAAACGCCTGCGCGAGCACTACCGTGCAGGCGATGGAAAGGAAGACTTCTTCCTGCATTTCCTTCTCGCAACATTCGAAAGCTGGATGCGCGACGCCGGGTTTGACGAAGAAAAGTCCCGCAAGGTCCTGCGAGCGTGCGAACTCGTGATCTACGTGGACACACACGTAACCGAAAAGGATTTTCCAGGCGTCGGGCAGGCGCTCGAGACCCTTGCCGCATACTTCGTCAAGGGGCTCTTCTAACAGACGCCTTCCAACTTCCGGGATGCGCTCTAACAACAGAGCCGACCGGGTTCCCGCGCGATCGCTGCGCCCGACCTTAAAAGGGCCTCCTAACGACGGGGCCGCCCCGGGGCGAACTGCGCAATGCCGGATGCGCAAGCATCTCCACAGGAGGCAAAGGCTTCACAAAGGACTAGACCCTTTCCACCCCAGGGTGAATGAACAATAGATTCCATTCATTCATAACAGACAGGAAACGCTATGAACAAATCGAAAGGAACTACGATGAGCGGACTAAGCATTCTGGGCTATTGCCTGGCAATTGTCGGCGTCCTCACGGTCATTTGGGGGGCGACCTTGTTCCGCCCCAATTTAACCGATTCCAGATTCATGTCCTTCGCGACGAGCGGGGTCATCCTTGCCGCTATCGGCCTATGCTTCATTTCCGCGGTCCCGCCCGCAGTGTCAGTCGCCGGGATTTGGGCGGCAACGTTGATCACGATGATCTACATCTGGTGGCTGCCTAAAATGGAACTGCCTGTGAGGATCATAAGTTTTGTGCCGCTCGTTGCCTTCGCAGTATGGCTGACCACGAAGCTGCTCAAGTAGACACAGGCTCGGCTAGACAAGGGTTTTCTCGGAGGGGACGCAGACAACGT
>CAJPTB010000304.1 GCA_905373325.1 uncultured Ancrocorticia sp. | reverse complement strand
TCGGCGCATGCGCCCCCGCCCAGCCTTTCGGCGCCGGAGCTCGCACAGACGCTCCCTTTCCTGCCTTTCGGCGGCAAACCTTGCGTCGAATGAGGCGTGCTCCTCGTCAGCCGTTGTGGTAAACATGAAACATGCTGGAAGTTCAGGATCTCAATAAGTCCTTCGGGACGTTGCAAGCGTTGAAGGGTCTCAGCCTCAAAGTCCAGCCTGGTGAGATATTTGGCTTCGTCGGATCGAACGGCGCAGGCAAGACGACCGCGATGCGGATCATGCTGGGTGTGCTCTCCACCGATTCAGGCCGGGTTTCATGGAATGGCAAGGAGGTCGACGACGACGTCCGCCGCAAAATCGGCTACATGCCGGAGGAGCGCGGTCTCTACCCCAAAATGCAGGTGGGAAGGCAACTGGAGTATTTTGCGCGGCTCCATGGACTGGGCAAAGCCGAGGCGGCGCAGGCGACGGAGCAATGGACCGATCGGCTGGGAGTGGCAGGCAGGCGAAACGACAACGTGCAAAAGCTTTCCCTCGGCAATCAGCAGCGCGTCCAGCTGGCGGCGGCCCTCGTCCACGATCCCATCATCCTCGTTCTCGACGAGCCGTTTTCCGGCCTCGATCCGGTGGCGGTCGACGTGATGAGCCAGGTCCTCAAAGACAAGGCGAAATCCGGCGTTCCCGTCATCTTCTCCTCCCACCAACTCGATCTCGTCGAGCGGTTGTGCGACCGCGTCGGCATTGTCTCCCGCGGGTCGATCGTGGCAGAAGGCACAATCCACGAGCTGCGCAACGCTGGAAGGCCGCAGATTGCGCTGGCCGTTTCGGCGGGCCCCGACAGGGTTTACGCCGCTTTGTCTTCGGCGGGCGTCAAGCCGCAGCCCGATCCCCTCGAGGGAACGTCCGACGCCCCCAGCGCAAATGGATTGACCCGCGTGGTCGTCGACTCCGAAGGGATCGATGACCAGGCGCTGCTCCAGGCCGCGCTGTCCGCTGGGCCGGTCCGCGAATTCGCACCCCGGCGCCCCCACCTCGCCGATCTGTTCAAGGACGTGGTGGTCGCCGCGCAACCCGAGGAACCCACGCAAAAGAGCCGACGAGGAATCTTCGGCCGCAGGAAGGACGCAGCCCGATGATTCTTTCCCTCATCTTCAAACGCGAATTCACGAGGCTTTTGGGGTCGAAGGCCATACAGGTTTCCACCGGCATCGTCGTGGCCCTCATGTTCATCGGCGGGGCGATCGGAGGATACTTCCTCAGAAAGAACGACGTCGACACCACTCCCCCAGAAGTCACGGGAAACGGCGCGGACGGCAATCCCTTCGGCTTTGTGATGGGCTCTCTCGGCATCTCCCTCCTGATGGTCATGATCTTCACCGGCATCGGCGTTCTCTCGGCCGGCGTCGTCGAAGAGAAGGCCAGTCGAGTGGTGGAGATCCTCCTCACCACGGTCAAGCCGCGCGTCCTCCTGCTTGGGAAAATCCTCGGCATCGGCGCGGGGATGCTCGTGGTCTTCGCCGCCTACATGGTCGGAATCGTCGGAGGGCTGGGTTTGGCGGGACTTCTGCCTGACCTCGGAACGCTTGGAAAGCTCGGAGTCTGGACGTTCTTGCCGACATTCCTCGCGTGGACCGTCGTCGGCTATCTGACGGCTTCGGGGCTCACGGGAGCCTTGGCTTCGACCGTATCGCGCCAGGAAGACCTCGGCGGGGTTCAGACGCCCATTATCTTCGGGCTGATGATACCCATGTATGCGGCTCTCTACTACATCCCGGCCCAACCGGATTCCACGGCGAGCGAGGTCATGTCGTTCATTCCCTTGGTCTCCCCGCCGACTATGATCATGCGGACGGCTCTCGGCGGCGTGCCCGTCTGGCAGCAGCTGGTCGCTTTCGCCGTCAACATCGCCTTTATTCCTCTCCTCGCCGCACTCGCGGGGAAGATCTATGAGAACTCGATCCTGCGCACGGGCGAACGGGTCAAGATAGTGAGGGCACTGCGAGGCTCGAGCTGAATCTGCGAGGCTCGAACTGAAATGGGCGACCCAAGCCGATCGAGCTGAGGCGAACGAGCCGAGGCGGCTCGAACCGCCGAAGAATGCAGAAGGGGAGGGACCACGAAAAGGCGTGGGCCCTCCCCCTTCATTTGTGTGAGCCTATTTCGATTTGTCGAGCCTTCTAGCTTGTCTGAGCTTCGATGCCCGGCGAGTTTTCAGTGCTCGTCGTAGTGGTCGCCATGCTGGGCGTGGCGGTGCCCGTCATGAACGTAATCGACGTGGTCCCCGTGCTGAACGGCCTCATGGCCGCAACCCTCGCCGTGGGCGTGCTCGGCCACCGTGTGTTCGGCGACGTCCTGATGGTCGTCGTAGTGGTCGCCATGCCGGGCGTGGCGGTGCCCGTCATGAACGTAATCGACGTGGTCCCCGTGCTGAACGGCCTCATGGCCACAGCCTTCTCCATGGGCGTGCTCGGCCACGGTGTGGTGAGCGTGGGGGTCGGCAGTGCTCATAGTTTTCCTTTCTTCATGCGTTTTCCCGCGCGTGGGCGATCGCATCGCGCACCACGTGTTCAACGTGGCAGTCGGAGATGCGATAGATGACTTCCTTGCCGCGGCGATCCGCTTCAAGGAGCCCGGCGTCGCGCAGGATCCGCAAATGTTGCGATGTGAGCGGCTGGCTCATCTTCGCCGCCTCGGCAAGAGCCGAAACCGGTCTGTTTTCGTGGCTCACAAGTGAAAGAAGGAGCAAACGGGACTCGTTTCCCAAAACCCGAAACATGCGGGCGGTCTCCGCTAGGAGCTTGTCCTCATTCACGCTTCAATCATCACACACGTATAAACACTTTGCAAAATGATTAATCGTTGAGCTTTTCGCTCAGTTCGAGCCAGCGGTCTTCGAGTTCGGCGACCTCGGCCTCGAGATCGCGCAGATCGTCGGCATGTTTGCGC
>CAJPTB010000303.1 GCA_905373325.1 uncultured Ancrocorticia sp. | reverse complement strand
TTCGGGTTTGTCGCCGCGCACAACAAAGAAGTCCTCGCCGTTCTTCGTCTTCCGCGAGAGGGTGAAGGCGCTTGCGCGCTCCTTGGGGCGAACCTCGACTCGCGGTTTCGACTCGATGGGAGCAGACTTCCGGGCCTGCGCCACCGCCGCCGCCAAAGCGAAGGAAAGCTCGCGCAGACCCGTGTGCGCCGCGGCGGAGACGATGAAAACCGGATAGTCGGAGAGCTCGGGGAGCACGAATTCCGCCAGTTCCCTCGCTTCCGGGACGTCGGCCTTGTTGAGAACGACGATGCGGGGCCTGTCTGCCAGCGGGACTCTCCCCTCTTCCCGAGGCAACCGTCGGGCGTATGCGGCCAGCTCCGACTCGATGGTCGCCAGATCTGAGAGCGGATCGCGCCCCGGCTCGAAAGTGGCGCAGTCGAGGACGTGGACGATCACCGAACAGCGCTCGATGTGCCTAAGGAATTCCAGCCCGAGGCCCTTTCCGTCAGATGCGCCAGGAATGAGCCCTGGAACGTCGGCTATCGTGTAGCGTTCGTCTCCGGCCTGCACGACGCCGAGGTTTGGAACGAGCGTGGTGAACGGATAGTCAGCGATCTTCGGGCGCGCAGCCGACATGGCGGCGATAAGCGAGGATTTTCCCGCGCTCGGGAAGCCGACAAGCGCGACGTCGGCTACGGATTTCAGCTCTAGGACGATCTCGCCTTCCTCGCCGGCGTCTCCGAGAAGGGCGAATCCCGGCGCCTTGCGCTTGGGCGAGGCGAGTGCTGCGTTCCCCAGGCCTCCTTGGCCGCCGCGGGCCGCAACGAATCGCTGCCCCGGCTCAACGAGGTCGGCCAGGACTTCGCCGTCGGCGCCCTTCACGACCGTCCCGACGGGAACGCCGAGCACCCGGTCTTCGCCGTTGCGGCCGGATCGCATGTCGCCGGCTCCGGGCGTCCCGGAGGGGGCCTTCTGATGGGGGGCGTGGTGATATGTCAGAAGGGTGGTCTCCTGAGGGTCGGCTTCGATGACGACGTCGCCTCCCCGCCCTCCGTTCGCGCCGTCAGGCCCGCCCAAGGGCTTGAATTTCTCTCGACGCACCGAAACGCATCCGTTTCCGCCGTCGCCCGCCTTGACGTGCAGCGTCACGTGATCGACGAAGCTGGCCATCTTCCCCTCCTATGCAAAGGGCCTATGCGAAAAGGGGCGGAAGGACGTGCCTTCCACCCCTATTTGCTCGATTGTTCTCAGGCCTCCGCAGCGACGATGTCGATGACCTTGCGATCGCGACGGGTGCCGAACTTGACGTGACCGGCGGCGAGCGCAAAAAGCGTGTCGTCCTTGCCGCGCCCCACGTTGAGCCCCGGATGGAAGTGAGTGCCGCGCTGACGGACGATGATTTCGCCCGCGTTCACGAGCTGGCCGCCAAAACGCTTGACGCCGAGGCGCTGAGCGTTGGAATCGCGGCCGTTGCGGGAGGAGCTGGCGCCCTTCTTATGTGCCATCTCGAAAACCTGCCTTCTGAATAACGTTGGGGGAAAGGGTCACTTGATTCCGACGACCTTCAAGCGGGTCAGCTTCTGGCGATGACCCTGACGCTTGCGGTAGCCCGTCTTGTTCTTGTATTTGACGATCGAGATCTTCGGCCCTTTTTCCTCGCGCACGATCTCGGCGGTCACCTTCGCGGAGATGCCGTCGGCAGCCGATGTGACCTTCTCACCGTCAACGAGCAGGAGGGGCTCGAGCTCGACGGTGTCGCCGACCTCTCCGTCCAGCCTGTTCACGACGACGACGGACCCGACGGACACCTTCTCCTGGCGGCCGCCGGCCTTAACGATCGCGTACACCACGTTACTGCTCATCTCTGTTGATTAGGACTGCGCTCGCTCCTGCGGCGCAACTGACAATGGGGCGCAAGCGCGCCGACGCTCAAGTTTACTGGTGCAACCGATTGCCGGGCAAGTCAGACGACGCCCTATGTCGCTATGCAATGCGCCACGCACGACGACGCAGAGGCGGGGCGCACAGCCGGTTTCGGAACACGGCCTCCGTGTGCGGCGGCCGAGCCGCCGCGCACACAGACCTCGCAAGGCATCGCGTACAAGCCCTCACGAGGCGGGGAAGCTGAGAATCGCAGGACCCGCCGACGGAGTGATCGTCCCCGAAGAGGACACGCGCCTTGTGCGCGACTTAGAGCCTTCCGAGGCCGCGGAGCCGGCTTCGCCGCGCTCAGGCACGTCGCCCGGGCTGAAAGATTCGTCCTGCTCGGCAAACTCGGCCCGGCTCTGCACCGAAGCTTCGCCGGGAACGTCAGCTTGGCCTGCCTCGTCCGATTGGCCCGCCCCGTCCGATTGGCCTGCCTCGGCGGCTTGCGCAGCGGCCGCCTTCCCGCGTTTGCTCTGGGCGCCCTTCGCCTTCTTCGTCCCCTGCCTCTTCGCGGAAGCCTTGGGCCGATTGCGCGTCTTCGCCGCTCCGCGCTTCGAATCCCCGCCGTCTTCGGCAGCCTGCCCCTCGGCGTCGTCGGCGTTCTTTGCCGAATCCTTCGCGGAGTCGTCTGATTCGCCTGGCTCGGAGTTTTCGTCGTGCTTCGATTGGGCCGCTGCCGCGATGGAATGCAGCGCCGCCTTCACGTCGTCGTGCTTGGGGCTTTCGTCTCGGGGCTCGGAAGCCGTCTGCTTGGCGGCCTGTTTGTTTCGCGCGCGCTTGTCGGCGCCCGCGTCGCCTCTCTCGACGGGATTCGTGTGGATGATGTACCCGCGTCCCTCGCACGCCTCGCACACGGTCGAGAAAGCCTCGACGAGCCCCTGCCCGACCCTCTTGCGGGTCATCTGGACGAGGCCGAGAGACGTGACTTCGGCGACTTGGTGGCGCGTGCGGTCGCGCCCAAGGCATTCGACGAGCCTGCGAAGGACAAGCTCGCGGTTGGCCTCCAGCACCAAGTCGCCGAAGTCACGTCTCTCGGCCTCGTCC
>CAJPTB010000302.1 GCA_905373325.1 uncultured Ancrocorticia sp. | reverse complement strand
ATTTCCAGGGAGTGCGGCGTTTGAGAAGCACTAATAATGACGCCCATGTCCGCAGATCCATTGTGCTCATCATGCGTGGGCATGTTTTGGAACATATCCGTGAGGCTCCTGCGGATGTCGTGGAGCTAGACTTCGCTGACGTCTTCTTTCAAATGAGCCATGCCCTTGGAATCGAGGGCGAACGCGACAGTTTGATCGGCCAGTGGGAGACGGTTTTCCTCTACGATGACGAGTCGTTGATGGAGGGGGACTATCTTGCCTCCGGCTTGCGGGGCGAGATCACCTATCCGGTCGATGCCGACATCCCTGTCGCGCCGTTCCTCCAAGTCGCCCAGCTGGTCTTAGAAGTTTATGCTCGTTTCGTTTTGAGCGAGGTTAGAGTCATCTTTCCGTCCAGGAGAGGGATTATCAATTGCCAGACAGGTCTCTTTAGACGGTTACGAGATCAAGACCGAAAGGTGCGCGAGCCTTTCCCTGAGCCGTCGAAGGGAGAGGCTTGTGACTTTTCTCTGTTGATTCGCACTATCGATTCGGACCAAGTCAAAGAGCCGAAGGAAGAGCTTGTTCTTTTTGATAAGCCCATGCCGCGCTCGGAATGGAGTTTGAGGGCGATCGGCAGCCTGTGCTCGAAAATGATCGATGACTACCTTCCATACATCTATGGAGGAAAGAATGTCGAATTCCTCTTTCGCAAGGAAAATCAGTAGCGTATCGTTTGCGGCGATGATCTTCGTATCAGCATGCGGAGAACGTGACTCGAGTCCGCAAGCCGGCACCGCCCATTCGCCTTCGGCCGCTGAACGATCCGTCGCCCAGCGTCCGCTCGTGCTGCATGTGCAATCCGACGTCGGCCGATCGTCTTTCTCCGCCGACCCGCGCATCAATTCGCGATTGAATACTCCGATGTCCGATGAGATGCCAGCGCCAAAAAGATGGCATCTCTATTCTCATTCCGGGCATGACATACGCCTGACCGTTGAGAATTGCGATTCGATCGATGTGCTCGAGTTCGTCGCTTATCCTCAGGGTCTCAACACTCAGGGGATTCCGAAAAGTCATAGATACGGGCTCGTATGCGGTCCCGAGGAAGGGCGCCCCGCTTGTAAAGGCCAAGCGGCGGGATCTGAGACAAAAAGAAACAATCAGTTGGATATCGCATCAACGACGGTCCAAGACGCCGTCGGCGACAGCACGCACTTCGCAATAGCTGGGATATGCATCCAACACGATTCGGGCGAGGATCTCGGCTTTATTTTCTTCTTCCGCAAGGCCGCATGACTGTATGCATCCGCGTCCGCCGATCGGACGACGCGGGCCTGGCCAGTTTGCCGGCGCGAGCGCCCTTTCCCGGTTCCTAACCTTGTGTTGCGGTCGAAATCACGGCCGCAACTACAATGCCCGGAAGCTGGGCGTGAAGTCCTGGTCGGCCCGAGAAACGACGTCTGCACGCGACACGCTGTGCCTAGTCCGCAGCGGCCTGATCGGACCGAGTCGATCCGGTCGATCCCAATCGATCCAATCGGACCGACGAATGCTCAACCGGGGCGCAAGGGAAAGGAAGTCCATGCTGAGCAAGGGCGAACGGCGGTCTGGAACGGTGCTTGCCGGACTGATCGTAGCCGTCTCGATGACGACTGTCGATCAGACGATTGTTTCCGTCTCCTCCCAAACGATCGCGTCAGGTTTGGGATTGGATTCTTCAGGAATCGAATGGGTGGTCAACGCCTACCTGCTGGCGGCGGCGGCCGCCTTCCCCCTGGGCGGGAAGATGGCCGATGCCTGGGGATACAAGCGAGTCATGCTCGCAGGAATAGCGTTGTTCTCCACGGGGAGCGCGCTTTGCGGGGCCACGCCGGCCGCCTTGGCGCAATCGTGGATAGTCGCGGCACGGGTCGTGCAAGGGCTCGGCGCCGCGCTCATGTTCCCTGCCGCAGTGGGAATCCTCATCGCCGCCTCGAGCGCGCGAGACCGGGCGAAATCAATGGCCACGTTCTTCGCCATAACTGGGGCCATGACGGCCATCGGGCCTGTCGCGGGCTCGTGGCTGGTTCAGTATTCATGGCGGTACATTTTCTTCGTCAACCTTCCCTTGGCTTTGATTGCCGTCGGCCTTGTCCTTGTCGGCTTCGTCGGCGCAAAAGACAGCGACGGCGCGGCAAACGTCGCTGGGGCGGCAAACGTCGGCGGCGCTGGAAAAGCAGACGCCGTCCATCTTCGAGACGCAAAGCCCTCCGATCGGACAATCGATTGGACGGGCGCCGCCATTGCCGCACTCGCCATGGTCCTTCTTATTTTGCCGTTGAAGAAAGGCGGCGACGTCGGCTGGTCCGATCCGCGAATCCTCGCCAGCTTTGGCGGTTCGCTCGTTCTATTCCTGTGTTTCTTTCTGTTGGAGCGCCGCACTGCTCGGCCGGTCGTCGACGTCAGGGCCTTCGCAAACAGGGCCTTTACACTCTCGGCGCTCGCCACACTTGTCGCCTCGGCCGTTTTCGTCCCGCTCATGTACTTTGTGAGCGTGTACGGCCAGCTCTCACTCGGCTTGAACGTCGGGCGGGCGAGCGGGCTTATCCTCGCGTTTTTCGTCGGCTTCCTTGTAGCGTCGCAGTTTGGCGCAAGGCTTTTCGACAAGCGGGGGATTGCCGTCGTCGTGCTCATCGGCGGGACAGTGGCGGCAATCGGCTTTATCTTGCTGTGGCGGCGCGCGGGAGGATTGGCATCCGGCCTGCCTGCGGCCGGCGACCTCACCTGGCAGCTCGGATGCGCAGGCGCAGGAATAGGATTCATGTTCAGCCCCGCTGCGACCGACATGGTCAATCGGGCCGCCGAATCGGCGTACGGAGAGACGACGTCGATCTCCCAAAGCATGAAAAACCTCGGGGGAGCCCTCGGGATGGCGGTTTTCGCGTCGGTCAGCGTCTCGAAGTTCGCCGACGCCGTCTACCGAGGGCTCGGCGGC
>CAJPTB010000301.1 GCA_905373325.1 uncultured Ancrocorticia sp. | reverse complement strand
ATCGGGGTACGGGCGGGGCATGGGAGCGCGCAGCGGCGAGGTGATAGACTCCACCGGTACGTTCAATGCGGCGTTTTGCTTGGCATCTAGGCCACTATATCGCCCGTGGGGAGGTATCCACACCCCTTCTTTCGGGTAGAAGTGGCGTTGCTGACTTACGTCGACGAAAATTGTCCTTGGCCGAACGACGCTCGTCGGCTATGGATCGTCAAGAAAGGTGCGAACATGACTGTTCCGAACAACCCCGGCCAGGGGGGCTACCAGCAGCAGCCCGGTCAAGGGGGGTATCAGCAGCCCGGCCAGCAGGGATGGGCGCCGTCGGCATACTCAGCGGCTCCCGCCCCGGGACAAGACGCTTACGGTCAGCAGCCCGGCCAGGACGTCTACGGCCAGAATCCGCAGGGCTACGTGCAGCCCGGAGCCGACGCATACGGCTATGGCCAGCAGGCCTTCCCGCAGCCCAGGCAAGGCGGCGGCTTCGCCGCGGCTTTCTCGATGAACTTCCAGAACAAGGGCGGTGTCGCCCTCGCGAAGATCGCTCAACTGGTCTCGATGATCGCAGGTGCGGGATTCGCGTTGTACGGTCTCTTTGATTTGCTCGCAATCGCCACGGCGGGAGGGGGCGCCGCCCTGCAGATCCTTTCGGTCTTGGCCAAAGCGGTCGCCTATATTGCTTTCGGACTTTTCCTTCCTGCCTTCAGCCGCGCCGTCCTTGAGCACGCCGTCAACGACAAGGAGTAGAGGATCCTTCGGATGGATGCCGCGCTCCGCAAGGACTATCGGCTCATAGCCTTCGACCTGGACGACACGCTCGCCCCCTCGAAGTCGCCTTTGCCCGATCGGATGGTGGACGTTTGCGTGATTTCGGGGGGCCAGTTCGGCCAATTCTCCTCCCAGCTGCTCGACAACCTGGGAGCGTCCGCCGAGCAGCTGGGCAGGCTGCATCTCATGCCCACTTGCGGCACCCGCTACATGCGTTGCATCGACGGGCAGTGGGTTGAAATCTACGCCAGGGACCTCACAGCCCACGAACGTCGCAAGGTCATGGAAGTCCTCGAATCTCAGGCGCGCAGGCTCGGCCTGTGGCGGGAGGACACATGGGGCCCCGTCCTCGAGGACCGCGGGTCTCAGATCACCTTTTCCGCCCTCGGCCAGGAGGCGCCGCTCGAGGAGAAGAGGGCGTGGGATCCCGACGGCGGGAAAAAGGAAGCCTTACGGGCCGCCGGAGCAGCGCTGCTTCCAGAGCTTGAGGTGCGTTCGGGAGGCTCGACGTCGGTCGATGTCACCCGCAAGGGAATCGACAAAGCCTACGGAATCGGCGAGCTTTCGTCCCAGACGGGAATCGCCGTCTCCGACATGCTTTTCGTCGGCGACCGCCTCGACGAGGGAGGGAACGACTATCCCGTGCTGCGCCTGGGAATCGACGCGCATCCGGTGGGCGGCTGGCAGGACACCGCTCGGTTTGTCGAAGAATACGCGGCTGCGCACACGCCAGGCGAGGCGGACGGGCCGGGTGAAGCGGAGCTGCAGAGCAGCTAGGATTTAAGCCGATGCGCGGAGCCTTGAAGCAACCGAAACGACGGAGGAGTCCATGGCCGACATCGACATCGACAGCCTGAGCGACGACGAGGTCGAAGCCTACATAGCCGAGGCGGAGTCGAAGAAGTGGAAAGCCTCGGAGCGAGAGCTCGCGGGCGGAGCGTCCTTCGAGCTTTCGATCGTCATGCTCGTGACCGGGCTCGCGGGGATGTGGGCGTCCTTCAGCCTCGTGACCGCCGAGCGCGCCATGCTCCAAAACCCCGGGGGAAAGCTGTCGTGCGACCTCAATCCGCTCATCGGCTGCTCGGGTTTTTTCAACTCGGACTACAACACCCTATTTTTCGGCGCGCCCAACGCGCTGTTCGGGCTCATGTTCTTCAGCGGCGTCGTCGCCCTCGGCCTCGCGCTCCTCGGCGGCGCGCGCCTGCCCTCCTGGATGTGGCGTCTGCTGAGCTTGGGAATGGCGGCAGCCGCCGCGTGGATTCTCTGGTTCCAGTACACGTCGATCTTCGTCGAGGGAGCTTTGTGCCCGTACTGCATCGTCACCTGGGCCGCCACAATCCCCTTGATTGTGCACGTTCTCGCCCGCAGCTTCGGAGCAGGCCACCTGCCCGCCGGAGACGGCGTCCGCAGAATTCTCGTCAAAGGCAGGTGGTGGCTCGTCGCGGCCGTCTACCTTGCCGTGGTTCTAGTGGCGGTCGTCGCCTTGTGGGACAAGTGGGAGTACGTTTTCTGACGTCCAGGCCAGGGGACTTCCGACGTGCACCAGGGGCCGTCACCCGAGCCAGAGGGGCTTCACCGAGTGCAGGTCCTTCGGAACGAAGGATTCCCACGACTCCTTGAGAGTCTCCCGCAGGCGGACCATGGCCGCGTCGAGCTGTTCCGCCGGCAATCCGGCCCTGGCGTTCTCGAAGCGGATGTCCTCCTCGCTGGTGGCGGGAATGACGTGGATGTGCACATGAGGCACCTCGAGGCCCGCGATGACAGTCATCGCGCGAGGAACCCCGAACGCTTCGATCTGGGCCTTCCCGATGCGCTGCGCGACGACGCTCAGACGGGCGAAGGTCTCTTCGTCGAGATCGGTGAAGCGCGGGACTTCTATGCGCGGAATGACGAGGACGTGGCCGTCTGCAATGGGCTCATGGGTGCCGATGGCGACGCAGACGTCGTCGGCCCAGACGAACCGCCCGGGAATCTTGCCTTCGAAAATCTTGGTGAACACGCTCATGGCACGATTCTACGTCCGCGATCGGAGTTTCCACCGACCGTGATTTTCCAAGGGCCGGATCGAACTTCTCAACCGTCGGACGATTCGCGGCCGGCGCCTGATTTCACGGCGCGCGAAGCTCACAGTGGACACTTTGGGGCTCGTCGGCGGGCTTGAGTTAACCTTGGCATACCAAAATAATGAAAGGCGGACGATGAGCGGACAGGAAACAGG
>CAJPTB010000300.1 GCA_905373325.1 uncultured Ancrocorticia sp. | reverse complement strand
GCGAAGGTTTGGGAGTCCATTCTCGACAGGCTTCAGGCATACATCGACGGCGCCGAAGACCCGAGAGCCGGTCAATCTATGCCGGAAACCCGAGGGCCGGTCAATCGACGTCGACGGCGAGCATGCGATGATCTGAAACGGCCAGGCGCCGCGTCGTCGCTTCTCCCGCCGCCCGGAAGCCGACCCCGAGGATGTGGTCGATCTGGGAGCTGGGCTCGTCGTCGGGATAGGTCAGCGCCTGCGCGAGGACTTCGTACTCGGTCTGTTTCTGAATGTCTTCGAGGTGCGTGTTGAGGTCGCCGAGGACGATTCGGGGAGCGTCGGGGATGCCGCGGCGTCGGGCGACCCTCGCCATGAAGTCTTCGAGAAAACGCAGCTGCTTGCGATTGTCCGGCTGCTTCGTGGTCAAGTGCGTGGCGCCGACGACGACGGGCTTCGGGGTCAGGAGCACGGCGACTATCGCCATCCTTTGCTCCTCGAGGCGAAAGCGCCAGCCAAAGCGGCGGTCGGACGCCCTGCGCACCGGATTCCTCCACGAAGGCAGCCTGAGGGCCCTGATGTAATCGACGGGGTACGCGGTGGCGAAAGCGATGCCGTATCCGCGCCGGGAGCGCCGAAACATCCTGGCCATGAAGTTGCTCGGCGCCCGCCGGCACGCCGCGAAGCGTCGATGCTCCATTCCCGCGCCCTCGGCGAACGCCGAGAGGATAGATCGGCCGCGATCCTCCCTGACTTCTTGCAGCGCCAGCACATCGGGTTTGAGCTGCGCGATTTCCGCAGCGGCCTCGCGGACCGCCTCGTCGTTCACGGCGTCCTCGCCCAGCACGGCGCCGACCCAGGATTGGTTGGCCCGCCCGCTCTGGACGTTGAAGCTCACAAGGCGCATAGGGATCACTCCGAAGGCTCGAAGGAGAGGCTGACCGAGTTCATGCAGTAGCGCTGCCCCGTCGGGGTCTGGGGCGCGTCTGGGAACACGTGGCCGAGATGCGAGTCGCAGGAGGCACAGCGAACCTCGGTCCTGGGATAGCCCAGCTTGTAGTCGACGTCGGTGACCACGGAATCCACCGACGAAGGATCGTAAAAGCTCGGCCAGCCGCAGCCCGAATCGAACTTCGTCTCGGAGCGGAAGAGCTCGGCCCCGCACCCGCGGCAGCAGTAGACGCCTTCGCGCCCTTCGCCCAGAAGCTCGCCGCTGAAGGGAGCTTCCGTTCCGGCCTCGCGCAGCACGTGATACTCGGCGGGAGCGAGAACTGCGCGCCACTCCTCATCCGTTTGGGGCACAAGAGGTTTCGTCATACCACTATGCTCGCTTTCGTCGCGCGACGTGTCCATCGCTCTCACTCTGAGCGGAATGGGCAAGTTTTGAGCCCAGCAAGGCCGTGCGCCAGCGTCCTAGCCGTGCGCCAGCGTCCTAGCCGTGCGCCAGCGGCCATGGGCGCACGTTGCGGCCAAGTTGCTTTCGTCCTTCGTTCCAGCATCGCCCCAGCGGCCGCGGGCGCACGTTGCGGCGCTCATGCGTGAAGGGAAAGGCGCCGCGAGGCAACCGCCCCGAACGCCTCGGGCTCGGGCCGCAACCGCCTACGCTTTGGAGCCCGCCTCGCTCTTGGCGCCCGCACGAATCTCCGTGGCGGGGCCTTCGCCGCGTTCGGGAGCGTCCTCGGCGTCGACGCCGCCTTCCCCGGAGCCCTGCGTCCCCTCCTTCTTGCGGGCGGCTTCCTCCCGCTCGCGCATGGCGTCTTCGCCGGGCCCGGCGAAGTCCTTGCCGCGCTTCTCCGCCCCTGCGGATCCGGTGAAGATCGAGGCTTCGTATCCGGTTTCCGTCAGCGGCGAGGGCGCCGTCTGGGGGGTCGGTTCGCGGTCGGCGAGAGGAACGCGCACCACCGGCGGGGACGCGGGGAACACCCTGGTGCCCGTCGGGCCACGGTCGCCGTGGCGCCGTTTGCCGTGCGGACCGGACGGGCCGCCCTGGGGGCTGGCCGAACGGAACGTCGGGCGGCTCTGGTCTTTGCCGTCGGAGACTCTGACGACGTCGGGCCTGCCGGAGTTCGGAGCATCGGGCCTGCCCGCGGGAAGAAGGGCGTCCGCCGCAGGAATTTCCTCGAGCAGCGGATCTGGCGGGTTGACGAAACTGCGCCCGTGGGGGACCGCGTCCGGAGCATTCGCCTGTATCCAGCGAACAAGCCGCTCGCGCACGAAGAACTTGAGATCGATGAGGTTCGAAGGCGTCGCGGCGGAAACAAGCGCCGAGACTTGAATCGACGTGCTCTCGGCGGCGCGAACCTGGATGATTCCGGTGTTGCCGTCCCACAACGTGGTTTCCTTGAGGATCCTGTCGAGTTCGGCGCGCAGAGCTGGAATCGGAACGCTCCAGTCAAGCAGCAGGTCGACGTATCCGAGCATTTCGGGCGCCCGCCGCGTCCAGTTCTCGAAGGTCTTGGTGGTCAGTTCCTTAGACGGCACGATGAGCCTGCGCCCGTCCCACACTTTGAGGACGACGTAGCTGAGCGTGATGTCCTCGACTTTCGCGTACTGGTCGTTGTTCCATATGACGATGTCGCCCATGCGGATCGAGTCGGAAAAGGCCAGCTGCAGACCTGCGAACAGGTTGCCCAAGGTCGACTGCGCCGCAAGGCCGGCGACCACGGAGATGACTCCGGCCGAGGCGAAGACCGAGGCGCCGAACGCCCTTGCCAGCGGGAAGGTCATGAGGATCGCGGCGGCGCCCAAAATCCAGATCGAGACTCCGACCACCCTGTTGAGTATGCGGACCTGCGTCTGCACCTTCCAGTAACGCGACTGCCCGCTCGCCTTCACGCGGTTGAGGATGAGGTCCTGGACGCCCGTCGCAACCGACGAGACAAGCCAGGTCAAAGCCGCGATCGTTGCGATGAGGAACGCGTGGTCGGCCCACATGTTCCAGCCGACGTCCCCACCGCTCGTGGCCATCGGCAGCGCGACGGAGAATCCGATCCACGCCCCGACGACGGCGAAGGAGACG
>CAJPTB010000299.1 GCA_905373325.1 uncultured Ancrocorticia sp. | reverse complement strand
GCTGGCCAAGGGAATCTTCGACAATTCCCTCGACTGGACGTACATCGGCTGGGGCCGTAGGCAAGCTTGGTGTGGGAATTCTCGTCGTGCTCGTGGGCGCCCTCGCCATCAAGCTTGCCTACGGCCCCGCCGACGGATCGGAGACGAAGGCGCTCATCGCTTTCACGCTCTTCACGGCGGCCGTCGTCTTCGGCATCTCCACGATTTCCAACGACAACCTCCAAGACCTCAAAACCGGCCAGCTCGTCGGTGCGACGCCGTGGAAACAGCAGGTCGCACTCGTGATCGGAGTGCTCTTCGGATCGGTTGTCATCGCCCCCGTGCTGGGTCTGCTTCAAAGCACATTCGGCTTCGCGGGCACGCCGGGCGCCAAAGACAACGCCCTCAACGCGCCGCAGGCATCGATCATCTCCAAGCTGGCCAAGGGAATCTTCGACAATTCCCTCGACTGGACGTACATCGGCTGGGGCGCATTCATCGGAATCGTGGTCATCGTCGTCGACGAAACGCTCAAGCACGGGACAGCCGGCAGGCTCAAGCTTCCGCCCCTCGCGGTGGGGATGGGCATGTACCTCATGCCCACGACGACGTTGACCATCGCGCTCGGCGCCGTGCTCGGCACGCTGTACGACAGGTGGGCCGAACGCTCCGGCGGCGACGTCGACGGCAAAAAGCGCATGGGAGTGCTCATGAGCACCGGGCTAATCGTCGGCGAATCCCTTTTCGGCGTGATCTACGCGGGAATCGTCGGCTGGTCGGGCGACGACGCTCCCCTTGCCGTCGTCGGCGAAGGGTTCGCGACGCCAGCGAAGTTCATAGGGACAGCGCTGTTCGCTGCCGCGGCCACGCTGCTGTACAAGCACGCGCGCGTGCAGGCCGAGAAGTGATTTCTGGCCGTCTAGCCTGCGCCTGAGCACGGGGCCGCGCCGCTTGGCGGGCCCCGCGTTTCGCAGATGAGGCTCAGCGCCGGGCTTCTTGCATCCGGTCTGACCGCCCGGACTTAGAGGACCTCTTCTTCACCTCGTATGCGGCAAAAAGGATGAAAAGCCATATCGGCATGACGGCGACGGATGTTCGATAATCGGGGTTGAAAGCCATGAGGATGAAAACGCCCACGAGGCTGACGAGGGCGACGGCGTTCGAGGCCAGGCCGCCGGGAAGCTTGAACGCATCCCCACCGCGAGGGGCGGAAGCTTGAACGCCAGGTCGGCGAGGCCCGAGCCGATCCTCTTTCGGAATGCCCTGTGGGTGAGCAGGATCATGACCCACGAAATGATCGAGGCGCCGAGGGCCATCGCCATGAGAATCGAGAAGGCCGTATCCGGCAGGAAGTAGATGACGGCGACGGCGACGGCCGTCACCATCGACGAAAAGAGAACCCCCGCATAGGGGATTCCGCGGCGGGACAGACGCATAAAGGCCTTCGGGGCGTTGCCCTGGCGGGCGAGCGAATAGAGGACGCGGCCGTTGGAGTAGAGCCCCGAATTGTAGACGGAGAGGGCGGCAGTCAGGACGACGAAGTTGAGAACGTGCGCGGCGGCCTTGATGCCCACGGAGTCGAAGATCTGGACGAAGGGGCTGAGCTTGCCGTCAATCGCATTCCACGGCACAACGGCCATGATGACGAACAGCGCGCCGATGTAGAAGATGAGGATGCGGTAGACCACCTGATTGATCGCCTTGGGAATGGACCGTTGGGGATCGTCGGCCTCGCCCGCGGTTATCCCGATGAGCTCGATGCCCCCGAAGGAGAACATCACGAAAACCAGGGAGACGAGGAAACCGTTGAGCTCTCGGGGGAAAAAGCCCCCGCGATCGAAAAGGTGGGAGAAGGAGGGGTCGGGCAGATGCGGATTGGAATTGACGCCCGCTGCAATCACGTAAAGGCCCAGAACGATCATCCCGACGACGGCTGCGACCTTGATGATGGCGAACCAGAATTCGAACTCCCCGAAAGCTCTCACTCCGACGAGGTTGACGGCGGTGATGACAAGCAGCACGACGGCCGCCGACGCCCACGCCGGAACCGACGGAAACCAGTACTGAATGTACTGGCCGACCACCGTCAGTTCGGCCATCGCCACAGCGATGTAGTTGAACCAGTAGTTCCATCCGGCCACAAACCCCGCCCGGGGGCTCCAATAGTCGTTGGCGTAACGGCTGAAGGAGCCCGAGCTCGGCCGATGGACCGACATCTCCCCCATCGCGCGCACCACAAAGAAAATGACGGCGCCGCACAGAGCGTAGGCCAGAAGGATCGACGGGCCGGCCAGCTTGATCCCCTCCGCCGAACCGTAAAACAACCCCGTCCCAATCGCCCCTCCGAAGGCGATCATCTGAATGTGCCGGGTAGTCAGGCCCTTGCGGAGGCCTTCGGGGTCTTTCCTGGCGACGACGTCGTCGAAGGCATCCTCGCGCCGGGCGCCGGGCGCCGATTTGGCCGCTCGTCGGAGCAGTCCGCCCTTCCCGGAACTCGCGCTGTTGTCACCGTTCATCGATTCCTCACATCTTTGGATGCGCCGACTCACCGGCGCCGTCGGAGGGAATTCGCCCACGGCCGAGCTTGACCGTCCGCCGTCCGACCTCGTAGGCGACGAATAGAATGGCGAGCCAGATCGGGAGGACGATCACCGCCGTTCGATAGTCAGCGCTGAAAGCCATGAGCGCGAGGAGCCCTCCCAGCGCGGCGAGAACGACCGAGTTCGTCGTTTTGCCTCCCGGGAGCTTGAATGAAAGCTCCGCCTCGCCTTGGGGCCCGATGACCCTCCTGAACTTCCTCTGAGTGATCAAAATGATGGCCCAGGATATGATCCCCGATGCCAACGCCGTCGAGATGACAATCGTGAAAGCGGTATCCGGCAGGAAATAGACAATTGCCACCGCCGTCGCCGTCACGAGCGAGGAGAACAGCACGCCGACAAAGGGGATTCCGCGTTGGGAGAGCATGGTGAACGCCTTCGGGGCGTTGCCCTGGCGGGCGAGCGAATAGAGGACGCGGCCGTTGGAG
>CAJPTB010000298.1 GCA_905373325.1 uncultured Ancrocorticia sp. | reverse complement strand
TAGCCAAGGTGGCGAACTCCGCGCGAGGGTCGGCGTCGCTCGTGGCGCTCGCGAACTCCTCGACGGCCTTGCGGGCGTCCTCGGAGAGCTTCTTGGGGACTACGACTTTCAGGCGGGCGTACATGTCGCCGCCCTTGAGGCCCTTGCCGCGGACCCTCAAAAGCTTGTCGGTCGAGGAGCCCTCGGGAACTTTGACGGACACGGCTTTCCCGTCGAGCGTGGGGATCTTCACGGTTGCGCCGAGGGCCGCCTCCGAGAAGGAGACCGGCACGTTGACGTACACGTCTTTGCCCTTGAGCTCGTAGACGGGATGCTTCTCGACGTTGACGGTCACGAGGATGTCTCCGTCGGGCCCGCCGTTGACGCCGGCTCCGCCTTTGCCCGGCACGCGGATCTTCTGTCCGTCTGTCACGCCCGCAGGGATCTTGGCCGTGACGGAACGCCCCCTCGCCGTGGTGATCTTCACCGCGGTCCCCGATGCGGCCTGCCGCAAAGGAATCGACACGCTGGTGACCAGGTCCTCGCCTCGCGAGGCCCGGCGAGACGAGCCGAAGCCGAAGCGCGATCCGCCGCCGGAGCCGCCAAACATGCTGAAGATGTCCTCGAAGCCGCCGGAGGATGCGTTCGCCCCTTGAGCATGCTTGCCGAAGGAGCCTCCAGAGCCGCCGAACATCGAGGAAAACATGTCCTCGAAGCCCGCGTCGCCTCCCCCGCCTGCGGTGAAGCGGGCGCCGCCTGCGCCGAAGGCGCGGATTGCGTCGTACTGTTTGCGGTCCTCCTCGTTGGAAAGGACTTGGTAGGCCTCGCCCACCTCCTTGAACCGCTCTTCTGCGGCCGCGTTCCCCGGATTCTTGTCGGGGTGGTACTGGCGGGCAAGTTTGCGGTAGGCCTTCTTGATTTCCTCTGCCGAAGCGTCTTTCGACACTCCCAGAGCCGAATAGAAATCCTTGCCGATCCAATCCTGGTTAGCCATCGCCCTTCACCTCCTTCGTTGTGTGCAACGCGATATTCACTCGGGGGACACCACTGCGACGCGCGCCGGGCGCAGGACCTTCTCGCCGATCCGGTATCCGGGCTGAATGAGCGTCCCTATCGTTTCCTCTTCCGCTTCGGCCGACGTCGAATGCATGAGCGCCTCGTGCATGAGCGGGTCGAAAGCGTCTCCGACCTTTCCATAGCGCTCGACCCCGAATGAGGTGGCGAGCGTCGACTCGAACTTCTCCGCGATCGCGCCGAACGGGCCGGTCAGATCGCCGTGCTGCCGGGCGAGCTCGACGTCGTCCAGAACCGGGAGCAGCGCCTCAACGACGGAGGCGACTCCCTCCTCGCGGCGCACCGCGCCCTCCGTTTTGGAACGGCGGACGTAGTTCTTGTACTCCTGTTCGAGGTTGTAGAGGTCGGCTCCGCGCCTGGCCACCTGCTCCTCGAGCGAGGAGATAGTCGCCATCGCCTCGGCGAGCGGATCGGTAAGATCGGCCGAATCGGCCGGGTCAGCCGAGGACGTCGGCCCCGCCGGACCGGCCTGCGCCTCTTCAGCCGGGGAGGCTCCGTCCGGTCCTCCGTCCTCAGCGGCGGTCGCCTCCGCGCCCGTCTGTCCAACGTCGGGCCCGGCCGGGCGTTCGTCTTGCGGCCCGGAGGCCGGGGCGGACTCGAACTCCGCCCCGGCCTCGTCGAACTCTTGGTTCGTCACTTCTTCTCCTCATCGTCGACGATCTCGGCGTCCACGACTTCTTCGTCACCCGCCTGGGCGCCTGTGGAAGAAGCGTCGGCGGACGAGGCCCCGGCGTCTGCCTGCTGCGAGGCGTACATGGCCTTGCCGATCTCTTGGGACTTCTCATTGAGCTCGGAGAGGGCGGACGAAACGGCGTCGAGGTCCTCGCCCTTGAGGGCTTCGCGGACCTTCTCGACCGCCTCGCGCACGTCGCTGGCGACGTTGTCCGGAACCTTGTCCGCGTTGTCCTTGAGCAGCTGCTCGATAGAGTAGACCGTCTGCTCGGCCTGATTGCGGACCTCGGCCTCCTCGCGGCGCTTGGCGTCCTCGGCCGCATGCTCTTCGGCTTCCTTGACCATGCGCTCGATCTCTTCCTTGGGAAGGGCCGAGCCGCCGGTGATCGTCATCGACTGCTCCTTGCCCGTCGCCTTGTCGCGAGCCGAGACGTGGACGATGCCGTTGGCGTCGATGTCGAAGGTGACCTCGATCTGCGGAACGCCCCGGGGCGCCGGCGCGATGCCCGTCAGGTCGAAGGTTCCCAGCAGCTTGTTGTCGCGGGTGAACTCGCGCTCGCCCTGGAACACCTGAATCGTCACGGACGGCTGATTGTCCGTCGCGGTGGAGAAGGTCTCGCTGCGCTTGGTCGGGATGGCCGTGTTGCGCTCGATGAGCTTCGTCATGATTCCGCTGGTCCCGCCCAGGCTCGTCTCGATGCCGAGGGAAAGCGGGGTGACGTCGATGAGCAGCACGTCCTTGCGGTCGCCGGAGATGACGCCCGCCTGGAGCGCGGCGCCGACTGCCACGACCTCGTCGGGGTTGACGCCCTTGTTCGGCTCCTTGCCGCCGGTCAGCTCCTTGACGACGTTCGTCACGGCCGGCATGCGGGTCGATCCGCCGACCAGCACGACGTGGTCGATGTCGGAGACCTTGATTCCCGCGTCGCGCACGACGTTGCGGAACGGCTCTTTCGTGCGCTCGAGGAGGTCCTTCGTCATCTCCTCGAACTTCGCCCTGGTGAGCGTCTCATCGACGTGGATGGGGCCCGATTCCGACATCGAGATGTAAGGAAGCGAGACATTGGTCGACGTCGTCGAGGACAGCTCCTTCTTGGCCTTCTCGGCGGCTTCCTTCAGGCGCTGAAGGGCGATCTTGTCCTTGGAAAGGTCGGCGCCGGACGATGCCTTGACCTGCTCGACGAGCCAGTTGACGATCCGCTCGTCCCAGTCGTCGCCGCCGAGCTTGTTGTCGCCGGAGGTGGCGCGCACCTGGATGGTGGAGAAGCCGTCGTCGTCCTTGC
>CAJPTB010000297.1 GCA_905373325.1 uncultured Ancrocorticia sp. | reverse complement strand
TCGACGACATTGTCTTTTGCAAGCGCCACAACATCAACGCCATCCGCACGAGCCACTACCCCAACGACCGGCGTTTCTACGCGCTCGCCGACCGCTACGGCGTCTACCTCATCGACGAAGCCAATCTGGAGACCCACGGCTCGTGGAACGCCCCCGGCGACGTCGCAACGCCGGAAACCGCGATCCCCGGATCGCGCATGGAATGGGAAGGCCCGTGCGTCGACCGCGTCGAATCGATGATCCACCGCGACTACAACCACCCGTCGGTCCTCATCTGGTCCCTGGGCAACGAATCCTACGGAGGCGAGGTGTTCCGAAGCATGTACCGCCGCGCCCACGAGCTCGACCCCGTCCGCCCGGTCCACTACGAGGGAGTCACCTGGAATCGCGAGTACGACGACGTCACCGACATAGAATCCCGCATGTACGCCCATCCGGACGCGATCGAGGATTATGTCTCGCACTCCCCAAGCAAGCCCTATATTTCGTGCGAGTACATGCACGCCATGGGGAACTCCGTCGGAGGCCTGTTCGAGTACACGGATCTGGAACGGTATCCGCATTACCAGGGCGGGTTCATCTGGGACCTCATCGACCAGGCCCTGTGGAAGGAGCACGCCGACGAAATGCAGGGCGAGCTTCGGGGCTGTTTGGAGTACGGGGGAGGTTTCGCGGACCGCCCGTGCGACTACGAATTTTCCGGCGACGGCCTGCTGTTCGGCGACCGTTCAATCTCCCCGAAGGCGGCGGAGATCAAACAGGTTTACTCGAACATCCGCCTCTTCCCCAGCCCCGCGGGCGTGCGCGTCGTCAACGACAATCTATTTGCTTCAACCGCAAGCTGCGAGTTCGTCGCCAGCCTCCTTGCGGACGGCGTGAGCGTCTGGTCCCAAACGCACCGGTTCGACGTTCCGGCGGGGAACGCCGAAGAGTTTCCCATCCCGTGGCCGAGCGTCGAAAGCCAGACGCCCGGCGTCGAACTCACCTACGACGTCGGCGTGCGCCTTGCCGAGGAGACTCTGTGGGCGCCGGCCGGGCACGAAATCGCCTTCGGCCAGCACACCGTGCGCGTCCCCGCGAAACCGGGGCAAGCCGTCAAGGAGACGCGCGACGTCGGCGAGGCGGCGCACGGCGCCGCGGCTGAGGCAGGGCTGGCGACCGCAGTTCCGTCGCCGGGCGACGAAAGGGGTGCGGCGCCGGCCGACGGAGCACCAAGCCCCGCGGTCACCGTCGGGCGTTGGAACGTCGGCCTGCGAGTTGGATCGCGGGAGGCTCTGCTTTCGCGTACCCAGGGCGGGATCGTCTCGTGGACGAAGAGCGGCAGGGAGTACGTGCTCCGCCCGCCCAGAATCACGACGTTTAGGCCGCTGACCGACAACGACCGCGGCGCGGGCCACGGCTTCGACCGGGCGCGGTGGGCGGCTGCCGGTCGCTATGCGCGGTGCGTCGACGTCGCCGTCGACGCCTCCGAAGAGGGCGTCGCGGTCGCCTACGTCTACGAACTCGCCACTCCGGCCAGGAGCCGGGTCACCCTGCGCTACGCGATCGACTCGGCCGCGCGCATACGCCTGACCGCCGACTACCCGGGTGAGGCGCACGCGCCCACGATCCCCGCCTTCGGCGTCGAATGGGCTCTGCCCGGTGAGTTGAGGCATTTGCGCTACTACGGCTTGGGCCCCGAGGAAACCTATGCTGACCGCTCCTCGGGCGCACGCCTCGGCGTGTGGGAGACGACCGCCGCACGCGACTACGCCCCTTACCTCGTCCCTCAGGAGACGGGGAACCACCGGGGCGTGCGATGGGCCGAGATCACAGACGGCGCCGGAAGCGGAATACGCGTCAGGCGGCACGACGCCGACGGATCGGCGCTTGCTGCGGCTGACGTCGAAAGGTCCGCACTCGACGCGGCGGAGGGATCGACGTTCAACGTGTCTGTGCTCCCCTACTCTTCCGCGCAAATCGAGGAGGCCTCCCACCAGTGGGAGCTGGCCGATCCGTCGAGGACGCCCCTGACGCATTTGCGGCTCCTCGCAGGGCAGATGGGCGTCGGAGGGGACGACTCGTGGGGGTCGCCCGTTCACGAGAAATACCACATCGCCGCTGACCGGCCGCTGCGGCTCGACGTCGATCTGGAGCTTATCTAAACTCCCCGGCCCAGGGCGTGGGCCGGGCGGTCTGCCCGACCTCGGAATGCGGGCGGCCAAACAGCGGCACGGGGCCCGGCCGCGAGGCTACGGGGCCAGGGCGCCGTGCCGCACCCGCCACGCATTCACCCCGCGGGGGCGAAGCTGTCGCGAGCCACGAGCTTCGTCGACACAAGGACGTGGTGACAGGAGGAGTATCGGCCGATGATCGAGTCCGAGAGAAGGAGAATGGCAGACTCCGCCAGCTCCGAGCAGTCGATGTCGAACGAGGTCAGCGTCGGCGAGGTGTATTGGCAGACCTCCTGGTTGTTGATGGAGACGACGGCGACGTCTTGAGGCACTCGGACGCCTGCGGCGTCGAGGGCCTGCAACGCGCCCACGGCCAGCGGGTCCGCGGCGACGAGAATCGCATCCGGCATGCGATCCTCGTTTTCCGCGATCAGCCGGGCAGTCAGGCCGCGGCCGTTCTCGACGGTGAAGGCGCCGCCGACGTATGAAAGCCCGTCGACGTCGAGGCCCAAACGCTGCGCCCAGTTCGAGTACGCCAAATGGCGAAGCTCCTCGTCGTAAAAATGCCGGCCCATGATGTGGCCCGTTCCGCCGACAAAGGCGATGCGACGACGGCCCGCCGCCATCAGCGCGTCAAGCCCGTCAAGAACCGTTTGCTGCAAATCCGGCCGCACCGAGTGGAACAGCCCCGGAGCCGGATTGATGTCGATGAACACGCCATGCGGCAGCTCCTGGCTGAGGGCCGTGAAATCGTCGTCGGCCAGCGGCGCCGGGCCTAAGGAGATGAAACCGTCGAATTTCTTGCCCGCGCCCACGAGGGAACGCGTGTCGAGAACGGCCGCGGCCTGACTGCCCGGCTGATCGCGGAAAACG
>CAJPTB010000296.1 GCA_905373325.1 uncultured Ancrocorticia sp. | reverse complement strand
GTCGCGCATCCTCGCGGCCAAGCGCCTCGTTTCCGACGCCCAGGCTGATCCCGGCCTCGCCGCGCCCGACTGGACGCGTGCGGCCTTGACCGACGCTGCGTCGGGGGTGCGGATCGGCCCGGGGAAGACGGTCGCCCTCGTGTCGGGCTCTCCGGAGGAGTCCGCCGCCCTCGCCGCGCGCCTGGCCCGAACCGACGACGCCGACGAAGTGTATGCCGACGGCGTCGATCTGCGCCGCCTCCGGCTGGCCGAGGTCAGGAAGAACATCGTCTACTCCGGCCCGATAGCCGAGCTGTACATGGGCACGCTCCGCTCGAATCTGCTCGGTCCGGACGCCGAGCCGATCGAGCCGCGCGCAGTGGCGGCTCAGGTTGCCGACGCCCTCAAGCCGGGCGGCGAGATTCGCCCGGTTCTCAGCGAGGAGCCGGGGGAGCGGCCGGTCGATGCCCGCCTGCTGCGCGCCGTCCACGCAGCCGACGGCGCCGACGTCCTCTCCTCAACGGAGGGAGGGCTTGACGGCCAAGTCGCCGAACGCGGCAGATCGATGTCCGGAGGCCAGCGCCAGCGAGCGGCGCTCGCCCGCACACTCGCGTTGGACGCGCCCGTCACGATCCTCGTCGAGCCGACGAGCGCCGTCGACTCGCACACGGAATCCCGGATCGCCGAGCGGCTGGCCGACTGCCGCGCTGGAAAGACGACAATCGTCGCCACCGTTTCGCCCCTTGTGCTTGGCCGATGCGACGAGGTCGTCTTCCTCGTCGACGGGAAAGAGGCCCTGCGCGGGACCCACCACGAGCTTTCGTCCCACCCCGAGTACCGGGCCGTGGTCCACCGCGGCGAAAGCGATGAAGGCGGCAAAGCGTCGACCGCGCCGGAGGCAAGAGGCGAAGGCGCAAGGGACGTCGGCGGCGAGAAGATCGGCGTTGACGAGAAGGGCGGCGTTGACGAGAAGGGCGGCGTTGACGAGAAGGGCGGCGTTGACGAGAAAGGCGGCGTCGGCCTCGGCAAAGCCGACGTCGACCGTGAGAACGGAGGTGCGAAATGAGGCTCCCGGTGGCCGACACGCGCACCGCCATGCGCAAACTCCTCGGCCTCATCGCTGATCGCAAGGCCGAGTTCGCGGTCGTTTTCTCGCTCCAGACGGCGCTCGCCGTCGTCGGCGTTGTGACGCCGACGGTCGTCGGCCGCGCGGTCGACGCCGTCGCCGCGGGAACGACGTCCTCCTACATCCGCAACGCGATCGTGTTCATCGCCGTCGTCGTGGTGATACAGGCCATTTTGGGGTACGCGGCAAGCCTGCGCGCCTACGTCTTCTCACAGAAGATTCTGGCCGTGCTGCGTGAGCGGGTCGTGAGGGCCGTGACCTCCCTTCCCCTCGGGACCGTCGAGGCCGCCGGGTCGGGCGACATGATCGGCCGCACCACGCACGACGTCGACAGGGTCAGCTTCTTCATCGAGGGCGCCGTGAGTCGGCTGTTCATGACGGTCCTGACGATTGCCGCGACCCTCGTTGCGATCTTTGTGGCGAATCCTTTGCTCGGCGGGGTCGTGGTGTTGACCGCTGCGCCGATCTTTTTCACGGTTCGCTTCTACGTCCGGCGCGGTGTGCCGGCGTATCTTGCGGCTTCGGCGATCAGCGCGGGAATGTCCGGCGTCGCGTCGGAGACCGTGGAGCAGTCGACCACCGCCGACGCCATGCGGCTGGGGCGGGTGCGCGCCGAACGGATGGACACGCTCATTTACGAGTACTGGCGCAACGAGGTCTACACCGGCTGGGTTCGGATGCTGTTCATCGTCATGAATCAGCTTGTCACCTATCTTCCCGTGGTCACCGCCCTTGCACTCGGCGGGTACATGATCGGAATCGGCCAAACGACGTACGGGACAGTCACAGCGATCGTCCTGTACGCGTCCCAGCTGCGCTATCCTCTGTGGACGTTCAGCTGGTGGGCCGACGAGTTCCAGTTCGCGATGGCCGCCCTTGCGAGGATCTTCGGCGTCGAAGAGGCGAGCGAAACGGATGCCTGCGAAGAGTCAGGGGAGAGCGGGGGCGTCCGAGAGGCGGGCGCAGGCAGCGTGCGTGACACGGGCGAAAGCGGCGCCGGTGCAAGCGGCGCGCACGACACGGGCGAAAGCGGCCGTGAAGCCCGTGAAGAGCCAAACGCCGCCCGAGTCTCCGGCGCTGCCGCAGGGGCGGAGGCGGCGGGACCGGATTCCTCCGGCGGGATTGACGCCGCCCTGTACATCGAAGACGTGCATTTTGCCTACCGCGAGGGCCAGGACGTGTTGCACGGCGTGACGTTGGACGTCGACGGCGGGGAGACTGTCGCGATCGTCGGGCCATCCGGCGCCGGAAAATCGACGTTGGGGCGCTTGATCGCCGGAATCAACGCACCCGCGGCGGGGTCTGTGCGCATCGGACGGGCCGAAGTGTCCTCGATGCCGGAATCCGCCCTCCACACCGCCGTGGCCATGGTCACCCAGGAGCACCACGTGTTCCTCGGCAGTCTCGCCCACAACATGCGCTTGGCCAAGCGCGATGCGACGGACGAAGAGATTCGGAGCGCGCTGGAGGCGGTTGAGGCGACGTGGGTCGACGATCTGAAAGACGGCCTCGAGACGAAGATCGGGTCGGGAGGGCTCGCGTTGACGCCGCCGCAGGCCCAGCAACTGGCCCTCGCCCGCATCGTTCTGCTCGATCCGGCGGTGCTGGTGCTCGACGAGGCGACCTCTCAGCTCAATCCGACGGAGGCTCGCTCGCTTGAGCGCGCGCTCGGCAGGGTCCTCAAGGGACGCACGGTCGTCTCGATCGCGCACAGGCTGTACACCGCGCACGACGCCGACAGGGTCGCCGTCATGATCGACGGCCGCGTCGCCGAATACGGCAGCCACGACGAGCTGACGGCCCGCGGCGGCGAGTACGCCGCGCTGTGGAACGCCTGGCAAAGTGACTGAAAGGCGCGGCAACGGCCCGGCAAAGCAACTGAAAGGCCTGGCAACGGCCCGGCAAAGCAGCCAAAACCTGGTCGGCAGCATGAAGGGGCCCTCGACAGAG
>CAJPTB010000295.1 GCA_905373325.1 uncultured Ancrocorticia sp. | reverse complement strand
AAAAATAGGGTGTTGTAGTCCGAGTTGAAAAAACCCGAGCAGCCGATGAGCGGATGAGCCTGACCGTTTGAACGACCTGGTTGAGGAACTCCTTGCTGGCGTCGGCAAAGAGGAGGTGCGCCTCGTCGAAGAAGAAGACGAGCTTGGGCTTGTCGGCGTCGCCCACCTCGGGCAGGTCTTGGAAGAGGGAGGCGAGAAGCCACATGACGAAGGTGGAAAACAGCGCAGGCTGTGATCGCACGTCGGGAAGCTCGAGGCAGGAGACGACGCCGCGCCCGTCCGCCGACGTGCGGAGGAAGGCCTCCGTTTCGAAGGCGGGTTCGCCGAAGAAGGCGTCCGCGCCCTGAGCTTGAAGCGCGGAAATCTCGCGGAGTATCACTCCCGCGGTGGCGGGGGAGACGCCGCCGATTCCGGCGAGTTCGCCCTTGCCTTCCTCAGAGGTCAGGTACGCGACGGTCGCGCGCAGGTCTGCCAGATCGATGAGCGCGAGGCCTTGGGAGTCCGCCCAGGAGAAGATCAGCGACAGCGCCGATTCCTGCGTCTCGTTCAGCCCGAGCACCTTGGACATGAGAATCGGGCCGAAGTCGGTGACGCTTGTGCGCACGGGGACTCCGTCTCCCGAGCCTCCCAGAGAGAAGAGCTCGACGGGGAAGGACGCGGGCTGCCACGGCTGACCGAGGGCGGCGACGCGGGCGGAGAGCTTCTCGGAGGCTTGGCCCGGCTCGAGCAGTCCCGTCAGGTCGCCTTTGATGTCTGTGATGAACACGGGGATGCCGGAAGCTGAAAGCCCCTCCGTCATGAGCTGGAGGGTGCGCGTTTTGCCCGTGCCGGTGGCGCCCGCCACGAGTCCGTGGCGGTTGAGCATTCCCAGGGGCATTCGCACGAGCGCGCGCGGTTCGGGCGCGCCGTCTTCGAGATATGCGCCGAGGGTGAGGGTCGGTGTGTCGAAGGCGTATCCGTCGCGAACGGCGGCGGCGTATTCGCCGAGCTCTTTTTCAGCGGAATCGGTTTGCGACGGCGCCGTCGTTTGCCGGGGGCCGGCGGGCTGCTGGGATGCGGGCGGCGAAGGCGCTTCCGATGTTGCAGAGGAGCCCCCGTCGGCTCGTTGCGGGCTTTCCGCCGTCGCCGCATCGCTCGGCGAAGCGGAAGGGCTTTCAGGCGCCGGGGAGTTCCCGGAAGCCGGAGGCGCGTCAGAAGCGGGGGAGTTCCCGGCGGCCAAGGCCGCGTCGAGCGCGGCTTGGGCGGCGTCGGCTTTCGCTTGGGCCGCATCCGCCGCCGCCTGTGCGGCCTGCGCCCGTAGCCTTGCGAGTTCTGCGTCCGAAGTGCTCATGTGGAGAGTCTAACCGGGTTGCGGCGCCAATGGCGTTTCTTCTGCACAGTCGGCGGCGACTGGTCCACAGGTTTGCCAGACGCAGCGCCTGTCCACATTTCTGTTTTCGGGAGTGTCCGACGCCGTCGTACGGGCCAAGACTCCTTCCATGAACACTCCACCGCCGCGACCTCCGGCATTTCGCCGGCAACTGAAAGCACTCCGTCGGCAACCGAGAAGTTGCCGCTCATTTTCGCCGCCATCGGACGATCGACGCGAACCGCAGTTCTCGGTCAAGTCCGACGACGGCGATCCGCCGCCTTTCGACATACGCGGCATTGTCGGGATTCCTGAGGCCGCGGACCCTGCTTCTAGAGGCTTTGACGCGATTTCTGAGGCGGTCGCCCCCGCCTTTGAGGCCGTCGACTCGGCGCCCGGGGCCGACGAATTGCCGCGTTGCGGCGACGAGGCGGATGCCGCGCCGGGCCTCGCCGACACGGCCGTTCTCCCCGTCGTCAGATTTCAGGAGCCGAAAGGCAGAGCTGAGAAACGGGCAGACGACGCAGAAATCCAAGAAGCGGCGAAGAGACGTTCCTTCGCGAGCCTCGCCCTGGCCTCCGGGACGGGGGAGGACGTCGCAGCGCTCATGGGAGGCACAGGGGGACGACGCTGGCGTCTGAATCGGGACAACGCTCGGGCCGTTCTCATCGCGGTCGCGGTGTGTCTCGTGGCGGCGTGGGCATGGCTTGCGTTGACGAAACCCGGCGGAGACGAATCGCAGAGCAAGCTCGTCGAAGAACGGGGCTCGTCGGCCTCCCGCGGCGTCGGGCGCGGCAAAGCGAGCGACTCGGCCAAGGGCGTCGAAACCGGGAAAAAGCCCTCTCAGGAAAGCCGAGGCGGCGGGGAATCCGGCGGCGGCTCCACCGGCGGGTCCACCGGGCCTTCGTCGATCGTCGTCTACGTCAGCGGCGCGGTCAAAACCCCCGGAGTTTACACACTTGCGCCGGGTTCGCGCGTCGACGACGCCGTGCGCGCGGCCGGCGGGCTGAGCGAGCGCGCCGAATCCGCCGGAACCAATCTAGCCGCGCAGCTTTCGGATGGGGAGCATGTCCACGTCGCCGCCGCAGGCGAATCTGCGCCTTCCGGAGCGCTTGGCCCGTCGTCCGGCTCGGAATCGGCGGGCGGGGAAAAGGGCTCTGGTGCAAAGTCCTCGGGCAAAGGCGCGGGAAAGAAGACCGCCCCGGGGCAGAAGGCGGGGGCTGCCAAGGTCAATGTGAACACCGCCGGCGCCGAGGAGCTTCAGACGCTGCCGGGAGTCGGCCCGGCGACGGCCAAGGCGATCGTCGCCTGGCGCGAGGAGAACGGACGCTTTCGGTCCGTCGACGACCTGCTGGACGTTTCAGGCATAGGCAAGGCGACCCTTGCCAAGTTCCGCGATCGCGTGTCGGTCTAGCGCGGTGCGGCAAACATGTCGACGGGCTCGAAACATTCGAAGCACGCTCAAGAACGCGCGCTGTCGCAGGATGTGAGGCTGCTTCCCCTGGCCTTTTCGGGGCTGGCGGGCGCGTGGGCGTCCCTGCATGCGGGCCGGGCGGCGGTCAGATGGGCCGGAAGCGCATCGGCGTGGCTTGCCGTCGCGGCGGCGACGGCCGGAGCCGTGTGGGCGGTCAAGCGAATGCCGCCCGAACGGGCCGTCGCCCGGACGGCCGCTGTGGCTGCCGCGATCTTCGTCGGATGGACATGGGCG
>CAJPTB010000294.1 GCA_905373325.1 uncultured Ancrocorticia sp. | reverse complement strand
CCCCCTCTCTGCGCGGTCACGCCAGACGCTCATCGTCTTCGGCGTCGTCCGCCTCAGGCGCCTCTCTCTGCGCTGCCGCGCAACTACGACCCAGGCGGAAGCCCGGACCGTCTGCTTTCAGGCAGTAAGCGCGTCGACGAAGCCCTCGGCATCGAAGGGCGCCAGGTCGTCCACGCCCTCTCCCAAGCCCACGAATTTCACTGGAACCCCGAGTTCGCGCTGCACGGAAATGACGATGCCGCCCTTGGCGGTGCCGTCCAGCTTGGTCAGGACGATGCCGGTGATGCCCGTGACTTCGGCGAACACCTCAGCCTGGCGCATGCCGTTCTGGCCGGTCGTTGCATCGAGGACGAGGAGCACCTCGTTGACGGGGACGCGCTTGGACATCACCCGCTTGATCTTTCCGAGCTCGTCCATGAGCCCCGACTTGTTCTGCAGACGGCCGGCGGTGTCGACGAGGACCACGTCGACGTCGGTCTCGCGTCCCTTGTCGATGGCGTCAAAGGCGACGGACGCGGGGTCGGCGCCCTCGCGGTCGGATCGCACGACGTCCACTCCGACGCGCTCGCCCCAGGTCTGGAGCTGGTCTGCCGCCGCGGCGCGGAAGGTGTCGGCCGCCCCGAGCAGCACGCGGCTGCCCTCGGCCACGAGCACCCGTGCGAGTTTGCCGACCGTCGTCGTCTTCCCCGTTCCGTTGACCCCGACCATGAGAATCGAGGCCGGGTCACCGTCGATCCGCTCGAGGTGAAGGCTCCGGTCGGCGGCGGGGTCGATAAGCTCGAGGAGTTCCTCGCGGAGAATCGCCTTCACGCGCTCCGGGTCGCGGGTTCCCTCTACTTTCGTGCGCTTCTTCAGACTGTCCATGATTTGCGTGGTGGCTTCCAGGCCGACGTCGGCCATGAGAAGCGTGTCCTCAATCTCCTCCCAATCGGCGGGCGAGAGATCTCCGCGGGAGAGGATCTTCAGGAGCGCGTTTCCAAAGCCCCCGGACCGCGCGAGGCGGGCGCGAAGGCGCTGCATGCGGGAGGGAACCGATTCGGGCGCCTCTATAGGCGCGGCGGTGATCTCCTCGGGTTCGACCTCTGCAAGGTCCACTTCGCCGCTCTCCGGTTCGCGAACTTCCGCTTGAACGGCGCCGGCGGTCTCGGGAGCGGGGGCTTCCTCCGCTTCGCCCTCGGGTCCCTCAATGGCCGGCGGCTTCGGCGCCGCCGGAATCTCGGGGCGTCGCCTCTCCCCTCGCTTCTTAACAGCCAGTCCGGCCACGGCGACGAGGCACAACAGGACTATGGCTCCAACAACGTAGTAGATCGTATCGTTCACGCTGCCAGTCTCCCAGACTCCGGCCCCGATCGCACCGGAACGCAGCCAAGAGTAATCCGATCCACGGTCGGCCGGAACGCAAACGGGCCCCTCATGCGGACGTCTCTCCGGCCCGCACAGAGACAGTTGACAAAGACCCTTCTAGAAGAGAGCGCCCGCGCGGGGCACTCAGGGGCCCGGACGACGTGCAGACGGAAAGAAGCCACCCTTCGTGAGGGCGGCTTCTTTCGAATACCGGGCGGCTAAGCGCTGAAACTGCGGATTCGCGTGAAATCCGCACTCGCACATGCCCTGCGCGCTATGCGGATTTCACGCGCCTGGCATGGGTGGCCTTGGCGGTCTTCACCTTCGGAAGCTTCGGCTTGACTTGGGCGACGGCGCCTTTTTCAGCGTCAACGACCCTGCTTATCTGGGAACTGACGTCCTCTGGCGTGTAGTAGGCCGTCTCGTCTTCCGGGAAGGCTGCGAAGAGCTCTCCCAGCGACGCGTCATTCATCTGCACCTCGAAGTCTTCGACTCCGAGGTTCTCGGATCGCCAATTCGAAACCGACTCGGCGACCCAGCCTCTGACGTCCTCCTGGCGCGACGAAAGAATCATCCCGTAGAGGAGGCCCACTACAGCGAGGATGGCTATTACGACGAGGATCAGAATGAACACGCCTTCATTATTAGCCGAAAAGCTGGAAATCTCTAAGAACAAGTACCCAAAAACAACGTGAAATCGATTACAGAAGCGGAAATGATATCACATCGTTATATTCCGTCAAAGCCATGACCAATGAGCGACTTCGCGGGAACTTTCGGGCGCATGCGAACGTTGTGTACACCGAAGTCCGCTCCAAGGAGCCCTCGTTCACCCCGAGGCCTCCAAATCCGTTGGAAGTCATTCACATCCGCTCGGAGGCCTTCCTGCTTTTTCGAAAGCATTAGCCTTCTTTCGCAGCGATTTCCTTCAATTCGGTCAGTAGCATGCATGTTCGGCCGCATTTGCGTCCATTCAAGCCGCTTCGCTTAGCTTGATTTTCGTTCGCTTGGCTTGATTTTCGTTCGAAGTGCTTCAGGCGGGCGACACGTCGCGCAGGCGCTGCGAAACGACCGAGGAAACGCCGTCTTCCCGCATGGTCACGCCGTAAAGCGTGTCTGCCGTTTCCATCGTCCGTTTCTGATGGGTGACGACCAGCAGCTGGGACGAGCTTTGGAGCTCGGAGAATATCTCGATCAGGCGGGACAGGTTGACGTCGTCGAGCGCCGCCTCCACCTCGTCCATCACGTAGAACGGCGAAGGCCGGGCCATGAAGATGGCAACGAGGAAGGCCACGGCGGTGAGCGAACGCTCGCCTCCCGAAAGAAGGGAGAGCCGCTTGACCCGTTTGCCCGGAGGACGCGCCTCTATTTCGACGCCGGCGGTAAGAACGTCGTCGTCGGTGAGGACGAGGCGGCCCTGCCCGCCCGGAAAAAGGCGTGCAAAGACTTCCGTGAAGCGCTCAGACACGTCCTCTATCGCGCTCGTCATAACTTCCTGCACGCGCTTGTCGATCGTGCGGACGATTCCAAGAAGGTCCTCGCGCGTCCGTTTGAGATCCGCCAACTGCTCGGCTAAGTACTTTTGCCGCTCTTCGAGGGCGGCGTGCTCTTCGAGGGCGAGGGGATTGATCTTCCCGAGGCGGGCCATGCCAGACTCGGCCTTCTTCAGGCGCTTTTCCTGCTCTTCGCGCACATACGGAGCCTCGGCTCCCTCGCCG
>CAJPTB010000293.1 GCA_905373325.1 uncultured Ancrocorticia sp. | reverse complement strand
CGGCACGTCGTCCTGCTATGTGCTCAACGGCGAGGAATACCGCGACTGCCCCGGCGTGTTCGGGATCGTCGACGGCGGCGCCGTGGACGGCTACTGGGGATTCGAGGGCGGCCAGACGGCCGTCGGCGACATCTTCGCGTGGTTCGTCGACAACTGCGTGCCGGGCTCCTACGTGGAGGAGGCCAAGTCGCGCGGCGTCTCGGTCCACGACCTGCTCGTGGAGAAGTCGAAGGGCCAGGAGATCGGCGAGCACGGCCTCGTCGCCCTCGACTGGCACAACGGCAACCGTTCGATCCTCGCGGACGCCCGGCTCTCCGGCCTCGTCGTCGGCCAGACGCTGACCACCGCGCCCGAGGACGTCTACCGCGCCCTCCTTGAAGCGACGGCATTCGGCTGCCGCGTCATCATCGACAACTTCGAGGAGCACGGGATCAAGGTCGACGAGATCGTCGCCGCCGGCGGCCTGCTCAAGAACTCGTACTACATGCAGATGCTCTCGGACATCACCCGCCGCCCGATCTCGGTCTCCACGGCCGAGCAGACCGGCGCGCTCGGCTCGGCCGTGTTCGCCGCGGTCGCCGCCGGCGTCTATCCGGACGTCTTCGCGGCCGCCGACGCGATGTCCTCGGTTGAGAAGCGCGCCTACGAGCCGAATCTCGAAGCCTCCGCCCGCTACGACGAGGTTTACGAGATCTACAAGGAGCTGCACGACTTCTTCGGCCGTTACAACGGCGTTTCGCCCATGCACCGGCTGAAGGACATCCGCGCGCGCATCTATCGCGACAGGGACGCCGAGCAGTGATCCGCCTGTCCGAGCTCGCACCGGACGTTCAGGCCTCCGTCCGGGCCACGAGGGAGCGGGTGGCGCGGCTGCACGCCGAGCTTCCCGCCAACGGCCTCGTGGTCTGGACGGCCGGCAACGTTTCCGAACGCGTTCCGGGCGCCGACCTTTTCGTCATCAAGCCTTCGGGCGTGCGCTACAGCGAGCTGAGCCCGGACAACATGACAGTGTGCACGCTGGAGGGGGAGAAGATCGACGACGGGACGCCCGCCTCGCTCAACCCCTCCTCGGACACCGCCGCGGTGGCATACGTCTTCCGGCACATGCCCGAGGTCGGCGGAGTGGTCCACACCCACTCGACCTACGCGACGGCGTTCGCCGCGCTTCACCGGCCGATCCCGTGCGTTCTGACGATGATGGGCGACGAGTTCGGCGGCGAGGTGCCGGTGGGCCCGTTCGCGATCATCGGCGACGATTCGATCGGGCGAGGGATCGTGGAGACCCTCAGGTCCTCGCGTTCGCCTGCGGTGCTCATGGCCAACCACGGCCCGTTCACCGTGGGCAAGGACGCCGAGGCCGCGGTCAAGGCCGCCGCCATGGTCGAGGAGGTCGCCCGCACGGTCGCGACGGCCCAGCTGCTCGGCGACCCCGTGCCGGTGGCCCAAGAGCACGTCGACGCGCTTTACCAGAGATATCAGAACGTTTACGGTCAGCGTTAGGCGCCCGAGCGGCGCCGACGCGCACAGCAACCCGAAAGGAAGCAGTATGGCAAAGATTGCAGTGTTGGGGTCGGGGATCATGGCCACGGCCCTGTCCTTCCCGGCCTCGGAGAACGGCAACGAGGTTCGCCTCGTCGGCACGTTCCTCGACCGCGAAATCATCGATTCGATCCAGAAGACGGGCGTGCACCCGGACCTTGGCCTCAAGGTCAACGAAAGCGTCAAGGCCCACCAGCTGGAAGAGGCCGCCGACGTGATCGCCGACGCCGACGTCGTCATGTGCGGCGTGAACTCCTTCGGAATCGAATGGGCGGGCGAGCAGCTTTCGAAGCTCATGAAGCCCGGCCAGAAGCTCCTGACGGTGACCAAGGGCATGCGGGCCGACGACGACGGAACGATGCACATTCTGCCGGACGTGCTTCGCTCCTACTTCGACCCTGAGCTGGCCGAGAGCGTCTCCTGGAACGCCATCGTCGGCCCGTCGATCGCCGGCGAGCTCGCCGTCCACCACGACACGTGCGTGGTGTTCTGCGGCGAGAACAAGGCCGACGTCGACTACCTGGCCGGCCTGTTCCGGACCGACTACTACCACGTGTGGACGTCGACGGACTTCGTCGGGCACGAGACTGGCGCGGCCACGAAGAACGTGTACGCATTCGCCGCGGGCTTCGCCCAAGGCATGCTGCGCAAGGCCGGCAAGGAGAACGACCGCTACGTCATGTACAACTACGGCGCGGCCGTTTTCGCCCAGGGGCAGAAGGAGCTGCGCTCCTTCATCAAGCTCATGGGCGGCGACCCGGAGACGGGCGACGGCCTGGGCGGGGTGGGCGACATGTTCGTCACCTCGATGGGCGGCCGCAACGTCAAGGCCGGCGGATACGTCGGGGAGGGCATCGCCTTCTCCGAAGTGCAGGATCGCTACATGAAAGGAGTGACGCTCGAAGGCGTCGCGGCCATCAAGGTCATCGGCAAGGCCCTCGGGCCGCTGACCGAGCGCGGCGTCATCGGCGAAGACGAGTACCCGCTGTGCCGGTTCCTCTACTCGGTCGTGGCGGAGGACGCGCCGCTAGAGATGCCTTGGGACAGGTTCTTTCAAGGTTTGAAGTGACCGCGGCGGGGCCGGTCTCGGCATCGGCCCCGCCTGCCCGGGTGCGACGTCGGCGTCGCCGCACCCGTCCGCAACGCAGCCGACAGACGCACCCTCCCGCAACAACGCCCCCGCAACTGCGCAGTCAACGACGAAACGCCCTCGAACAAGGACGCCTTCGAAGGCCGACGCCGGTCCGCACCGCGGACGCGCCGAATCACGCACCTTGGCCCGTCCCGAGCCCGCCGTCGCCAACCGCGCAAACCCAATACCAACCGCATTCAACGTCGAATTGAGGTAGAGGCATGAATCCCCTCGTCATTGCAATCGATTCGTCCACCACCGCCACGAAGGCGATCGTCGTGGACACAGAAGGAAAGGTCCTGGCCCTCGGCAGGCAGGACATCGACCTGCTTTCGCCGGAGCAGGGCTTCGGCGAGCACGACCCGCGCCAGTGGTGGACTTCCACCCGCGA